>JAZOXD010000082.1:0-9262 GCA_045659565.1 Eubacteriales bacterium
CGCAGGGAACGCTCACGTCCCTTATTTTTAAAGGAAGCATCTACCACCGCCACCGTATCCGTATGCGTCTGATGGGTAAGAACCATACTTTCAAAGGGCAGATCGTTGGCGGCGCAGAACCGGCGGAAGTTTTCGTCCACATTGGCGGCATCCTCCCGATTATAGGCAAAATTCAAGGAGCTGAGGTAGCCTTGGCTAACTCCTCCCTGACGGGTGGAAAAGCCATGGGGAATGCCGGCCTTGACCAAAGCCTCGCATTTCAAGGTGCATAATCCGTTTTTCTCTTCAAAGAAAAATCCCTTCATCAACCGATCCCTTTCATAAAAGTTCTACATTATATTATATAATAACTATTTCATGGGTTCAAGCATTTTTTCGCAAATTAAATATTGAAACCGCCCGCAGAAAGAGGTATAATGAAGCAAAGGAAGTGACAATATGAAGAAAACAAAATTTTTCCGCCCCGTTTTGGTGATTTTGGGCGTGGCGCTGCTTTGCCTGATCTGTTGGCTGGCGGCGGACCTGATCATAGGGGATGAGCCCCAAAAAGCCTATGACATCACAGGGGTTTGCGCCGACGAAAAAAGCCTTTACTCCCTTTCCGATAATTATGGACAAAAGGGAACGGTTTTAGTCTTTTTTGATCTGGAGACCGGCAAGGCGGTAGAATTAATGGAAAGCCTGCGGGACATAGTGCCGGATTATCCGGAGGTGGATGTGATCGCCGTTTCCACCACCAAGGGCACCATTGCAGAACAAAAACAACGGCTGGCGGAGTTAAAAATCGATTTTCCGCATATTTTATTTGACGTGGATGGAGAAATGGCCAAAACCTATCAGATCAGCGGCACCCCCATCACTTATTTTATCGACAAAAACGGCTATGTGCAGGACGCCTATGTTTCGGTGATTTCCGCAAAAAGCCTGAAGAAAGAACTCGCGGGCATCTCCTAATTCGCCTTTTTCCGCACCCCTCGGCAGATTTTGTCGAGGGGTTTTTCTTGCATTTGGGCATATCCACTCTTATACTATAGCCAGAGGGGAGGGAAACCCAATGGCATTATTTCAGCAAAAGGAAGGGTTGCACTGGCTCCCGATCGAGGACCTGCAGCCCGCCACCCATCAGCCCCGTTCTGTATTTGCAGCGGGGCCTTTGAAGGAACTTTCCGAAAGCATTGCCACCCACGGGCTTCTTCAACCCCTTCTGGTGCGCAGGGAAGAGGGGCGCTGGCTATTGATCGCTGGCGAGCGCCGCCTGCGGGCCGCCAAAATGGCAGGCCTGACAAAGGTTCCCTGTATCTTGACCGATCAAACCGCCGGGGCGGCTGCCCGCCTTTCTCTGATCGAGAATATACAGCGGGAAGATCTTTCTTTCTTTGAAGAAGCCAACGCTTATGGGCGGCTGATGAAGGAATTTTCATTGACCCAGGCAGAACTTGCCCGGGAACTGAACAAAGATCCCTCGACCATCGCCAATAAGCTCCGGCTTCTGCGCCTGCCCATCAGTGCGCAAATTTTAATTCGCTCTAACAATCTTTCGGAACGCCACGCCCGTGCTCTTTTAAAACTGAAAGAGCCGGAGCAGATTATGGAAGTGCTGGAGCAGGTGATCCAAGGAAAGTACACCGTTGCCGAGACCGAAGCACTGATCGAAAAGCGGTTAAATCCCAAGCCAAAGCGCAAAAAGCCCAGGCGAATTTGTTCCATCAAGGATATTCGGCTGTGCATCAATACGCTGGATCACACGGTCTCTACCCTGAAACAAGCGGGTATCAAACCCCAGACCTCCATCAACGAGGCCGAGGAGTTTGTGGAATATATTATTCGGATACCCAAAACATCCTAATCCCCCCAAAAAGCGGCTACCATCCGGTAGCCCCTTTTTGTGTCATTTCTGCCCCTTTGAGTAACGGGGAAGGAGCATTTTGTTTCACGTGAAACAGTATCTTCCTCAAAAACCTCCCAATGTTTCACGTGAAACAGTATAATTCCAATTCTTTGGATTGTTTCACGTGAAACAATTAAATTTCCAAAACCCCTTTTATTTTCCTTCTATATATGGTACAATATTCAAAGCAACATTACAGAAAGAAGGGAAACCGTGGGTAAAATCATATCCATCACCAATCAAAAAGGCGGGGTAGGCAAGACCACCACCGCTGTCAGCCTTGCATTTTCCTTGTCAGAAGAAGGAAAGAAAACCTTGTTTGTGGATATCGATCCCCAGGCAAACGGCACCAGCAGTTACGGCATTAACAAGCGCGCCATTAAGCACTCCGTTTATTCGGTTCTGATCGGCGAAAGCGAGGTCCGGGATGCCATCCTTTCCACCAAATACCCCAACATCGATGTTTTGCCCGCCACCATGGATCTGGCCGGGGCAGAAATTGAGTTGGTAACCATGGAGAACCGGGAAAGCCTGCTCAAAAACGTCCTGAACAAGGTGCGGCACCTCTACGACTACATCGTCATTGACTGCCCGCCCTCCCTTTCCTTATTAACATTAAATGCCCTGAACGCTTCCACCAGCGCTTTGATTCCCCTGCAACCGGAATATCTGGCACTGGAAGGGGTATCCCAATTAGTGAACACCATTAAAGCGGTCAAGACCCGCTTTAATCCAAACCTTTATATCGAAGGTGTGCTGCTGACAATGTACAACGGCCAACTGAGCGTAACCCTGCAGGTGGCCAGAGAGATCAAAAAATACTTTGGCGACAAGGTTTACAAAACCGTGATCCCCCGGAATGTACGGCTGTCGGAAGCCCCCAGCCACGGAAAGCCTGTTCAGATCTATGATCGCTATTCCAAAGGCGCCTTGGCCTATCGGGAACTGACCCGGGAATTTTTGGCCAATCAAAAACAGTGAGGTGAATAAAATGGCAACAAAAAAAGGCTTGGGAAAGGGCCTGGATGCCCTTTTTGAAGATAATTTATTCGAACTGGAAGAACAACCTAAAGAGAAAACCACCCTTCGGGTGGCTCAGATCGAACCGGATAAAAACCAACCCCGAAAAACCTTTGATCAAGAGCCCTTGGAGCAGTTGGCTCAATCCATCAAGGAACACGGCCTGATCCAACCCATCATCGTTTCTCCCTTGGGGGATGATCGCTACCGCATCATCGCCGGTGAACGCCGTTGGCGAGCCAGCCGTCTGGCGGGAATCGAAGAAGTGCCCGTTATCATCCGGGAATACACGCCCCAGGAAATCAGCGAGATCAGCCTGATCGAAAACCTCCAGCGGGAAGACCTGAACCCGGTGGAAGAAGCCTTGGGCTATAAAAACCTGATCGATCTTTATGGAATGACACAGGAAAAGATCGCCGAAACCGTTTCCAAATCCCGGCCGGCCATTGCCAACGCCCTGCGGTTGCTGGCGCTGCCGGAGCAACTTTTGGACTTTTTGAAAACCGGGGAACTTTCCGCCGGCCACGCCCGGGCTCTTTTGGCCTTGAATAACGCCGATGAGCAGCTGGCTTTGGCCAACCGCATCATCACCCAGGGCTTGAACGTGCGGCAAACGGAAGATCTGGTAAAAAACAGCAAGAAAGAGCCCAAAGCCGCATCCAAGCTGGATCCCGCCGTGGCAGCTGCCTTGAAGGAAATGGAAAACCGGGCCGCCGCCAGAGTAGGAAACAAAGTTACCATCCTCCACAAAGCCTCCAATAAAGGCAAAGTGGAAATCCAATACCATTCCGTAGCGGAATTGGAAAAAATCATGGAGATCCTGGAAGGAGTTTCTGGAAAATGAGCGCCGAAAACAATCAAAATCAACTTCCGCAAGAACCTCAACCCAACATTCATACCGAAAAGAAAAAAGACATCAAATTCCTGATTCTTTACACCACCGTTTTCGTAGTGGTGATCTGCGGTTTGCTGGCCGGCAGTTGGCTGGTAACCCAGCGGATTCAGGGTGAAATGGCCCAGAACGATCACGTTCTCAACACCAGCCAATCCACCCTGAAGAATATTCAGAACGAAAACGCCAGCCTGAAGGAAGAAAACATTAAGCTAAAGGACGAAAACGCCCGACTGACCGCCTCCGAAGGCGAGGCCATGGAACTTTTGGAAGCCGTCAACGATATGGTGGAGCACGATCAACTGCTCATCGCCGTTCAAGCCGCCTATATCAACGGTAATCAGGCCCAAGCCAAAGAACTGTTTGCCGCCATCGATCCCCAAAAGATCTCTGCCCCCTCCGCAGAAGCCTATAACACCCTGAAAGCAAAGCTGGGTCTGGCATGAAAGAGGTCAGCCTTTATTCCGACGGCGCCTGCAGCGGTAACCCCGGCCCCGGGGGCTGGGGCACCATCCTGGTCTTTATGGGCCGGGAAAAGGAGTTAAGCGGTGCCGAACCCAACACCACCAACAACCGGATGGAACTGATGGCCGCCATCACCGGCCTGGAGGCCCTGAAGGAGCCCTGTAAGGTGCGGCTGGTGAGCGATTCATCCTATCTTTGCGACAGCATCAACAAAGGCTGGGTCTTTTCCTGGCAAAAAAATGGCTGGCGCAAGGCCGATAAAAAGCCCGCTCTGAACGTGGACCTTTGGGAACGGTTATTACACCAACTGGACCGCCACCAGGTTACCTTGGAATGGGTACGGGGACACAACGGACACCCCTATAACGAGCGATGCGACCGTTTGGCGGTGGCCGCCTACAACCAACTGAAAATTCAATTAACGGAGGAGTAAGCCCGATGCTGAAACGAATCATGGCCCTTGGTTTAGCCTTTGTCCTGCTGATGAGCCTGGGTGCCTGCAAACCCGATAACATCCAATATCCCACAGTAATCACCGATCCCGATACCACCCCGGAATCCACCCCCGAGGTCAACACACAGACCACCCCGGAGAGTAATGTTCCCACGGTAGGGGAAGGGCAAACCACCACAGACACCCCCACCGCAACCAATCCCGATGCCCCTGTCACCAATGAAGGAGCAACCGCCCCCGACACCCCTGTCACCAACGAAGGGGAGACCACTCCCAACGCACCTGTCGCAGGGGAAGGGGAGAACACCGTTGAAGGGAACCCCGGCCAAGGAGCCGACACCCCCGCCGTTGCTCCCAACCAGGGAACCGAGACCACGCCGGAAAACCCCAACACCCAGCCTCCGGCTCAGGGCGAAAGTGTGGAAACCGTCACCACCCCCGATACCACTCCCGAAACAGATAAAACACAAGATGTTGTGCCCGAATCAACCGTTAACAGCAATCCCTTGTATGCAACTGACTTCAAGCCCGCCACCGATGCCAAGGGCGCCCTTTCCGCCAGCGGCTTTATCAAAAACGGCAGTACCGCCGCCGCTTTAAAGAACCGCACCATCACCTTCTACACCGCTGACGAGAACCCTGCCTTCGACTATCTGAACGAAAAAGGGGTCGCCGTGAACGAATGGCAATGGGCAGAGGCCATGGCCAAGTCCTTTGGCTTCCAACTCAAATATACCATTAAAAACAAGAGCATCTCTCTGAAGGCCCAGCGCACGGCCCTGTTTGCCGGCAGAAAACTGAGCCTGATCCAAATGACCGATGATCAATTGGCCTTGGGAATGAGCCTCAGCCGCCCCGCCACCGAATACCTGAACACTGCTATTACTCCCTTTGGCATCAGCGGCACCGTTCTGACCCAAAGTTTGCAAACGATCTTTGCGCCGGTGGGCAATGTTAATACCCTTTGGTATGATTCCGCATTGATGCCTGCCGCCAACGACCCCGCCACCCTCTCCGCCCAAAAGGGCTGGACCCTGGAGCAATATAAAGCCATCTGTCAGAACAGCGTTGCCCAAACCAACAAGCCCCTGCAGATGAGCCTGCATATGGACTGGGCTTTGCTCAGCGGAAAAAGCCCCTTGACCCTGCTGGAGGGCAAGCTGGATTCCAACATCTATGCCCGGGTGACCCAAACAGCCTTTGCCGCCATCAAAGCGGTCAACGCCCAGCTGCCCGCCCTGGCCATCGACGAAGATGTAACCTATTCCTTTGAAAACGGCAATCTGGCCATGGCCTACCAACTGGCTGTCCCCACCGTAAAAGAGGGGAGCAAGCTCGGCTATACCGCTCTGCCCGCCGTTCAGGCCGGGGAAGCCAACGCTGTTTCCTTCGGCGGAACCTTCTTCGCCCTTCCCAAATATCAAAAGGACGAGGGCAACGATCTGGCCGCCCTGACCTTTGCGGAGCTTTGGTGCAACCGCTATACCGAAGCCCGGGCCGCCGACCTTTATCAAATCGGCATTATAGGCCCCGGCTACGAAGCCTACACCAACTTCGCCGAAACCAAGGGGCAATTGATCTTCCGGGATCCCGCCATCGATAAACTGTGCGAAACCTACTTCAAGGGCCTTACCGATCCCCTGATCAATACCGACGATGCCTACGGCGCCATCAAGGATCAACTGATGGCTAAAATCGCCGCATATAACCTGTATTATTGATCACCCTCTCCGAGGAGCAAGCCTGCCCCTCGTGTTCCCCCTTGCAAGGGGGAACAAACTAAGGTAATTGCAATTTAAAACGACAGCCCTGCGGGAATGAACTTCCCGCAGGGCTGATTTATTTTTGGTCAAAATCGCAAATGACGCTTGTGGGAGCGGGTGTTCCGCAATAAACATCATACCCAAGGGAACGACACCCGAGTCGTTGCCTTCTTTTTGTCTTCATTGTGTTGATTTTTGGTAGAATGAAGTTATTTCTTTTATAAAGAGCAATATGCTATAATGATGGTAGGAAAGTATACTCTGCCAATAAAGGAGAAGACCTATGAAAAAACTGTTCAAAAGAATCATTCCCTTAACGATCATCTCCGTTATGCTCTTTTGTATGCTGCCCCTTTCGGCCTGGGCGGCGGATGCCCATACCCTCTGGGTTTCCCCAATGGACACCGTTTCTGCCGACGAAATGCCCATCAGTGCCGTAAAGTGGTACAAAAAGAACGGAATTTATTACCTGCTTCTGCCCACCGAGGCCACCGGCAAGCGGTTGCAGCTTTGGTTTGAGGGCGCCGATAGCATCTCCATCGACGGTGGGGATGACCTTTATTATGCCCAATTCACCAAAGCCCTCACCGCCGGCACCCATACCGTCGCCTTCGGCAACACCAGTTATACGGTGCAGGTCCTTTTTTCCAAAAATATCGGTGCGATGTATATTACCACCGAAAAAACCGGCGACCTCAGTTTCATCCACGCCAGCAAGGACAACAAGGATAAAGGCGATATGAAGATGGTGAACGCCGACGGCACCAAGGTTTATTACGATGGCAAGCTCTCCCAGATGAAGGGCCGGGGCAATGCCACCTGGAACAAACCCAAAAAACCCTATCAGATCAAAACCGATAAAAAGGTGGAACTGGTAGAGGGCGCCGGCAAGCATAAGACCTGGCTCCTTTTGGCCAACTACGGCGAACAGACCATGGTGCGCAATTCCTTTATCTACGATCTGGCCAACGATGTTTATGCCGTTGCCAATAACCCCCTGATGCAGTTTGTGGATCTTTATTGCAACAACGAATATCAGGGCACCTATTCTGTTTGCGAAAAGGTGGAGATCGGAGATAACCGGATCGAGATCAACGATCTGGAGGGCGCCACCGAGGATGCCAACCCGGATGTGGATTTGGATTCCTTTGAGCGCTTCGGCCCCAACACCGCGGAATTAGGCTCCTCCAAGGGCTATAAAATCGAAAACAACCCGGAGGATATCACCGGCGGCTATCTTTTAGAGGTGGAATCCCACCCCCGCTACCAAAACGAAGTCAGCGGCTTTGTAACCACCCGGGGCCAGGCCATGGTCATCAAGGAGCCTGAATATGCCAGCGAGGCTCAGGTCGCCTATATCTCCAACTATTTCCAAGAATTTGAGGATGCGCTCTATGCCCCCAACGGTGTGAACCCCAAAACCGGCAAGCGCTACGATGAATACTTTGATCTTTCCTCTCTGGCCCGGAAGTATATCGTGGAAGAACTGACCCGAAACATCGATTCCAACCTGACCAGCCAGTTCTATTATAAGCCCGCCGACGGCGAGGCGGCCATCGCCTATTGTGCTCCGGTCTGGGATTACGACAACTCCCTGGGCAATTACAATAACACCCGGCAATATGAGGGATGGACCGCCGCCAACAAAGGCTCCACCGGCAACTGTAAATACTACGGCCAGATGAAAGCCCACCAAAGCTTTATGAACGCTCTGGCCGCCGAATGGAACGCCTCCTTCCTGCCCATTATCGAGGAAGCGCTGGGCACCACCGACAACCCCAATACTTATACCAAACCCCTGAATTTCTACAAAGACCATCTGGCCACCTCTGCCGGGATGAACCATATCATCTGGAACACCCTCACCGAACTGAATATCCAGAACCTGGATACCGGCGGTCCCACCTATGCGGGTACCATCGACTATCTGAAATCCTATATCCGCGGTCGTTCCAATTGGATCACAACCCAATGGACACTGGATTCCATCAAACCGCTGGCAGCCACCAAAGGCAATAACCTGGTGGTGAGCATGAGCAACTATGATGCCAACGCCACCTATTATACCGTCAGCAACGAAAAAGATATGCGCGAATTCAGCGATCTGGTGAACAACGGCACCACCTTCGAAGGCAAAACCATTCTCCAGACCGCCGATATCACCCTGACCCAGCTTTCCGGCAGTCGGGCCGATACCCATAACCGTATCGGTAAGGTTCAAAACGGAACCAACCCCACTTCCTCCTCCACCGCACCCTACGCATTCCGGGGCACCTATAACGGTGGCGGCTATAAGATCTATAACGTAGTGGTGGATCGGGAAAACCGTGCCGCCGTGGGCCTGTTCGGCGCCGCCTATGGCGCCACCTTCATCGATGTGCACGTGGCCAGCGGAACCCTCACCGGGGGCACCCGTGTGGGCGGTATCGTGGGGATGGGGGATAGCTGCACCTTCATCCGTTGCAGTAACGCCGCCACCGTGGAGGTGACCGGCTATACCAGCACTAGCTTCTCCTTCAACGGCACCGATGGGGCAGGTATCGCAGGTATTGCCCGTGAAAACTCCACCTTTATCAGTTGTTATAACACCGGCACCATCACCGGGGTTACGGGCCTGGCGGGCATCTGCGGGTTCAGTAACTTCGGCACGTTGTCCATTTCCAATTGCTATAATAGCGGCCCCTTTGTCTTCACGGGCGAGGTGGAAGGGTCCCCCATCTCCCGTCAAAAGGGCGAAGGCGTCACCCACACAAGTCGGAGGCCAAGCGGTCTTAGGAAGA
>JAZOXD010000083.1:0-2002 GCA_045659565.1 Eubacteriales bacterium
CCTTTTGCACGTTACCGCCGGAAAGACGGGGTACCGGGGTGGTAACACCGGGGGTGACCACCTCCAGCTCTTCAATGATATGCTCAGCCAGGTCCTTGGGGGCCTTCCGTTCCAGAAAGACCGACTTGCCCTTGCCATAGCTACGAAGCATCATATTATCGGTAATATCCATATTACCCACCAGGCCCATACCCAAACGATCCTCGGGCACGAAGGAAAGGCGAACGCCCAGTTCCCGGATCTGTAAGGGAGTTTTGCCCTGGAGCAGATCCACATTGCCGGTTTTGGGATTATGATAAAGTACGGCGCCGCTATCGGTCTTTTGCAGACCGGCGATCACTTCCAAAAGTTCCCGTTGGCCGCTGCCGGCAATACCGGCGATACCTAAAATCTCGCCCGCATTGGCAACGAAGGAAACATCGTCCAGCACCAAAGCGCCATCCCGATTGGAGCAATTCACATGATGGACCTCCAGCCGGGGCTGGGGATCCTTAGGCTCGCTACGTTCAATATTCAAAGAGATCTTTTTGCCCACCATCATTTCGGTGAGTTCTGCCTCATTGGTTTCGGCAGTATTCACAGTGCCCACATATTCACCCTTCCGCAAAACGGCAACCCGATCAGAAAGGGAGAGCACTTCGTGGAGCTTATGGGTGATGATGATGATACATTTGCCGTCGTCCCGCATCCGACGCAAAACGGCGAACAGTTTTTGGGTTTCCTGGGGGGTGAGCACCGCAGTGGGCTCGTCCAGAATCAGAATATCGGCACCCCGATAAAGAACCTTGATGATCTCAACGGTCTGTTTTTCTGAAACAGCCATGGTATAGATTTTCTTTTTGGGGTCCAGTTCAAAGCCATACTGTTCACAGATGGCCGCCACCCGGGCTTCTGCCGTCTTCAGGTTATAGCGACCCTGTTCCTCCAGGCCCAGAACGATATTTTCTGTTGCGCTGAATACATCCACCAGTTTGAAATGCTGATGGATCATACCGATCTGATAATCGAAGGCATCCTTTGGGGATGCAATGACGGCTTCTTCCCCATTGATGAAGATTTGACCTTCATCCGGGAAATAGATACCGGAGATCATATTCATTAATGTGGTTTTACCGCTACCGTTTTCGCCCAGAATCGATAGAATCTCGCCCCGGTTTGCAACCAAATTCACATTCTTATTGGCTACCACACTACCGAAGGTCTTGGTAATATTCTTCAGCTCGATCGCTGCCTTTTTTTCCACCAGAGAAATCCTCCTTTTTTATACTCTGTAATGCTCAAGAGTCCGTCGCAACGCCTTGCGGCGCATTCTTCAGAATTATAGGATAGAATGAATAGTCCGGAACCAATTTAGGCGGGGCGTAAGGCCCCGCCTAAGATCGGTATCAGATATTAGCCGTAATTACGGTCCAGCAAAGTAATGCCGTCGATTTCCATATCGAAATAGGGAGCGGAACGGTATTTGGACTCTTCAAAGATGCCGTTAGCAATAACTTCGGTATCCTTTTCGAAGTTAGCATCGGTATCAACATCGGCTTTGTAAGATTCAACCTTCTTGCCACCAACGGTGAAGTTAGCGGTATCGAATACGTTGATGGTGCCATCCTTCAGGCCCTTTTCAACCTCGGCCAGCTTGTCAGCAGTACCGGCGGCAACATTCTTGCCCAGTTCGGTATATGCAACAGCGCCGTTATCCAGAGTACCGGCCCAGTCGACATCGATGGCAGCATCGTTCTTAACCTGGGTGATCATGTACTCGAAATAGGGGGTCCAGTTAATGCGGGAAGAGATCAGGAAGGCCTCGGGGCAAGCAGCGGCAGTGGAGCCGTTGTAGGAAACGTTGGGAACGCCTGCGGTTTCACAAGCGGTAGGAGCACCCATAGAGTCAGCGTGCTGAGAAATAAGAACGCAACCACCCTGAATAAGAGCGTTAGCGGCTTCCTTTTCAAGCTGCTCATCATACCAGGAACCGGTGAACTTAACGTCCATTTTTACGCTGGGG
>JAZOXD010000084.1:0-1019 GCA_045659565.1 Eubacteriales bacterium
CCGGCGCAGGCGATACCTTCAACGGAGTGTTGGCGGCAACCCTGGCCGAGGGGATGGCACTCCCCGAAGCGGTAAAAACGGCGAATCTCGCCTCCTCCATCGGCGTGACCCGCAAGGGCGCCATGTCCTCGATTCCCACCAAAGACGAGATTAGTTCTACCCTAAGGATAACCATGCAATTTAAGGATGCTAAAGAACGGGTTGAATTTTTGCGCCGCAATCCCATCTTTTGGTCCCGGCTGGGCTACGAGATGGAAAAGCCGGAGACGGAGGTACATCTTCGCCATGCGGAACGGCATAAGGCGATGTACGATAAGGGCATTTTGGTGCATTCCTGCATCGTTCCCGTGGGTTGGGTGGGGCCTGATCAGTATGATTACACCCTCACTGACCGCTATCTGGAAATGCTCTTTTCCCACGCCCCCGATATTTTATATCTTCCTCGGGTGAAATTGAACGTTCCGGAAGGTTGGTGTGAAGCCCACCCTGAGGACGTTTTCGTCTATGCAGAGGGGCCCCGCAAGCCGGAGGAGATCAAGGCCATGATCGGCACCGAAGCCCACGGTTCCCATCCCCCAAAGCCCACCGACCTTCTGGCTCAGCAGAGTTTTTTCTCCAAACAATGGATCAAAGATGCCTCCGAGGCATTAAGCCGCTTCATCGACCACGTGGAAAGTTCCCCCTGGGCAGACCGTGTAATCGGCTATCATTTAGCCTATGGAACTGCCGGCGAGACCACCCAATGGGGCACCTGGGACAGTAACCCCCGCCATAAGGGGGATTACGGCATCAGCGCCACCAAGGCCTTTTTGGATTATGCCGAAAAGCGGGGTAAGCACTACGAGGATCTTCCTGCCATTGACCAACGGTTTTATATTGAAAAGGACGGCGTCTTCCACCGTTATCATTTGGGGACGCCCACCCTGGATACCCTCTTTTTCCATACCGAAGCGGACGAGCGGTGCGTGATCCATTCCGAATTTACCCGGGACGGCAATATGGATGCTTTGGAAGCCTTT
>JAZOXD010000085.1:0-3751 GCA_045659565.1 Eubacteriales bacterium
ATCTTCCCGGCCCTTGATGGCGGCGGTGTTCAGAACCACCGAAACGGTATCGATACCGGAGGGCAGATGCTCAAAGCTGGTGCCACGACGCTCCAAGGTTTCCAGAACCCGGCGACAATAGCCCAATTCGCCGTTCATCATATCCCGCTCGATGTAAATGGCGGAAATACCGGTCTTGCCGGCAATACCGGTCACCAGCCGGCGGGGCTGATGGCTGTCGCTGTGGGGAACGATCATCGTACCGGGATCCTCCGGTGCATTGGTGTTGCGGATGTTGATGGGAATCCCTGCCTTGCGAACGGGGAAGATGGCGTCTTCGTGTAAAACAGTGGCGCCCATGTAAGAAAGTTCCCGCAGTTCCCGATAAGTAACAACATCGATGGGGGCAGGATCTTCCACGATCCGGGGATCCGCCATCAGCATGCCGGAAACATCGGTCCAGTTTTCATAAATATCGGCTTCTACTGCGGCGGCCACAATGGATCCGGTGATGTCGGAACCGCCCCGGGAGAAGGTTTTAATGCTGCCGTCGGGCATAGCACCGTAAAATCCGGGAATTACCGCCCGGGGCTGCAAAGCCAAGAGGTTTTCCAAGACGGTTTCGGTGCGTTTGCTGTCCAGCTTGCCGTCGGGGGAAAAGCAGATGCATTGAGCGGCATCAATAAAGGGAATATCCAAAAAGGCGGCCATGATCTTGGAGTTGAAGTATTCACCCCGGCTGGCCACATAATCGGCGGTGGCGCCGTGGCCAATGGCGGTCTTCACTTCTTCCAACTCTGCATCCAGATCCAGGTTCAGTTCCAGCTCGGCAACCAGTTCTTTGAAACGGGTTACAATCTTGCCGAAGGTATCGTCAAAGGGATTGCGATCGCTGGCCAGAGAATGGCAACGAAGCAACAGATCGGTCACCTTTTCATCTTCAAAAAAGCGCTTACCCGGTGCAGATGCAACCACATAACGGCGCTCGGGTTCGGCATTGATAATTGCGGCAGCCTTGCGGAATTGATCGGCATTGGCCAGGGAACTGCCGCCGAATTTTAAAACTTTCAGCATGGGTCAAAAATCTCTCTTTCTCTATTAAAACTTAATCATATCCTGCATGGTATAAAGACCGGCGGGCTTATCCCAAAGAAAGGCGGCGGCGGCCATGGCGCCCTCGGCAAAAAGAGCCCGGCTATGGGCCTCGTGCTTCAGAGTAATGGTTTCGCTATCGGTGGAAACCAGCACCTCGTGGGTGCCCACAATGTTGCCTCGGCGAACGGCGTGGATGCCGATCTCTCCGGGTTCCCGCTTGGCTTGTCCGCTGCGACCGAAGATAAATTTGGTGTTCATCCGAACCTTTTTCAAGGCCTCGGCGATCATCAATGCGGTGCCGCTGGGGGCATCCAGCTTGCGATTGTGATGGGTTTCAATAATTTCAATATCCGCCTCCGGATAAACAGCGGCGGCCTTTTTAGCAAGCTCGGTCAGCAGGGCAACGCCCATGCTCATGTTGGCCGAAAAGAAAACCGGGATCTTCTTGGCGGCAGCCCGAATGGCTTTTAATTCGGAGTCGGTGTGGCCGGTGGTGGCCAATATTACCGGCAGATTGTTTTTTACTGCGTATGTAAGCAGGGGCTCAGTCACCGAATGGTGGGTAAAATCGATGATGCAATCTGCGCCCTTGGGCACCTGCTTTAAGTTTTGGTAACAGGGATCGCCACTATCATTGCCAACCAGATCTACTCCGGCAAAATATTCGGCGCCCCGGCAACCGGCTTTGGCCAACCGGGTGAGTTCAACCCCCATCCGGCCGGCGGAACCGTTAATGATGACTTTCATGTTATTTGATGATCCCTTCTGCACGCATAATTTCAAACATTTTGGCTTCTTTATCCTTGCTCATAGGAGTTAAGGGCAGGCGCAGATAATTTTCGCCAAAGCCCATAGCTGCGGCTGCGGCTTTTACGGGGATGGGATTCACTTCGCTGAACAGTGCGTGAACCATGGGCAGATAATGCAACTGCAACTGTTTGCTGCCTTCCAGATCCCCGGCAAAGAACTTATCGCAAATGGCAACGGTTTCCTTGGGCAGAATGTTGGAAAGAACGGAAATTACGCCAATACCGCCCAAAGCCATAATGGGAACGATCTGGTCGTCATTGCCGGAATAGATATCCATCTTGCCGGCAGTGGCGGCGGCAATGTCTGCGATCTGAGAAATGTTGCCGCTGGCCTCTTTGATGGCTACAATATTGGGATGCTCGGCCAGGCGGGCACAGGTGGCAGGCTCAATGTTGCAACCGGTGCGGCTGGCAACGCTGTAAAGAATCATGGGTTTATCCACCGCATCCGCAATGGCCATAAAGTTTTGGTAAAGCCCTTCTTGGGTGGCTTTGTTGTAATAGGGGGTAACGGTTAACAATCCATCAACACCGTAAGCACAGGCGGCCTTGCTCAGCTCCACCCCATAATCGGTGCAGTTGGAGCCGGTTCCGGCCACAACGGGCACACGGCCGTTTACATACTGAACGGTATAATCGATCAGCGCCTTATGCTCCTCATCGGTCAGGGTAGAACCCTCACCGGTGGTGCCGGCAACAATGATGGCATTGATGCCGTTGATGATCTGGAAATCCAGCAGTTTTGCGTATGCTTCGTAATCCACGCCCATTTTGGTCATGGGGGTGATGATCGCGGTACCAACGCCTTTGAAAATCGGATTAGTCATAGGAAGATCCTCCTTTAAAAAAACAAAAAAGATAGCCGCAAAGCAACTATCTTCCATCCACAAAACTTTGGCAGGAAAAAACACCCCACCAAATATAGAAAAGATAGCGCTCCGCATTTCTGCGACAGCAGAAGGAATCTTATTTCCAGCTGCCAGAACGGTTCTTTGCCGCGAACCGCCTTCGGCACCCATCCCTTTCCTCCGGTTTCACCTTGGCAAGGGTGGGATAAACCGGGCTACTAATGATGCAATGCACCTCTATCAACACCATAAAGATATCATATATAGTATTAAATGTCAATAGAGGAAAAAACTTTTGGTTGCCCCTCTAACGAAAGGGCAGAAGGGCAGAAAAAACTTATGAATTTTGCCTAAATAGGTCGAGCACCGTCAGCCAGTCTTCCTCCACTTTAAAGCGAATTTCAAACCCGGCAAACGCCATTCCGTAAACCCGCTCCGGGTCCTGATGATACCCCGGCCGGGGATCCTGGGCCAAAATATCAATAAGCCCCGCCCGCTTTTCCACCGGAAAATCCGGGGGCAGCTCTTTTAAAAATGTAACCTGTAAGGCCCCCTCTTTTTCCTGCAGGGCAAAGCCGCCCAAGGCCTCCGGATGGGCATCCGTATAGGCCAGATAAGGCTTAATATCAAAAATAGGGGTTTCGTTCATCAGATCGGCGCCCTTCACCCAAAGGACAGGTCCTTCCGGTGTGTCCAGTTCTATTCGCTCCAGTTTCACCGAAGATAAACCAATGGCATTGGGGCGATAGGGGCTTCGGCTGGCAAAAACCCCAACCCGGGTGTTTCCCCCTAACCGAGGCGGACGAATGGTGGGGCTCCAGTCCTCCCGAACCGCTTCGGAAAATTGCCAGAGCAACCAAAGGTGGGAATACCCCTCCAATCCTCGGAAGGCCTCCGCTACCCGGTATTCCGGCTCAAAAACAATGGCCGCTTCCAAATTTTCAACCAACCCACTTTGCCGGGGTACCCCGAACTTGGTGGTAAAATCGGTGCGGATGTGACCGATGATCTTCATCGGAA
>JAZOXD010000086.1:0-4430 GCA_045659565.1 Eubacteriales bacterium
ACGAAGTACTTGATCATGGAATGAACGAAGCCTGCTTCGTAGGTCAGAGGAGCGATGTTACCGTTTTCGTCTGCCCATTCATCTTCGGCGAAGATGTGAACCTTGGAACAGTCAACCTTGAAATAGTTGATCAGCTGAGCCAGAGGAATGTAGGTGTCGGGTTCGGGGTTGCCCAGGATCATGGTGAAGGTTCTGCCGGCTTCAGAAGCTTCCTTCAAGCGGGAGAACAGGGTAGCGATCAGAACGGGGTGGGGGTTCATCATAACCTTAACCTCGAACTCGGGATGCCACCAAGCCTCACGCTTTTCCAGGTCCTTGCCGCTGAGTTTGCGTACGCGTTCGCAAATTTCGCGTTCCTTGAAGGGAACGAAATCTGCGGGAGCAAAGCTGAAACCGGTTGCGGGATCAGTAATGAAGTTTTTCATTTTTTTAAATCTCCTTTATATAAAATATATTAATAAACAATTTTATTGAAGCTCGCCGCCGTGGATCACGCCGTGAACCTTCATTTTATAATCCACGATCACCAGATCGGCTCGTTTGCCCTTGGCGATCTCGCCCCGGTCATAAAAGCCAACGGCCAAGGCAGGATTATAAGAAGCGAATTTAAATACATCCACCAGGGAAGCGCCGGTATGCTTAATCATATTCCGACAGGAAATGTCCAGCGTCATTTTGGAGCCGGCGATTTCGCCCATGTGGTCAAAATTAATGTCATCCACATCGTCGTACCCCGGGGGGATAGGGCCATCGCAGGCGTAGGCGTCGGAGATCAGAATGATCCGATCGTCGCCCTTGATCCGCCGCACCAGCCGCAGCATATAGGGATCCACGTGGATGCCCCGGCTATCGCAGATCAACTCGGCAAAAATTTCACGATTATAGTTTACGGCCTCGTCCACGCAAACGCCCCGACATTCGGGATACATGGGGCGGTCCCCCGTGGCGTTGGTGTGATGGGTGCCGATCTTCAGACCATAGGGCATAATGGCTTCGATCTGTTGGGGGGAAGCCTCGCTATGGGCAACGGAGAAAACGGCGTTGGGGTTCTTGGCCTTCACATCCTGCACGAATTCCAGGATATTTTCCCGCTCGGGGGCCAATGCCCAAACTTTGGCCAGATCCCAGGCCGCATCGATGATGGGCTGATGTTTGGCTTTATCTACCGGGCCCTTCCAGGGGTTGGATTCCCGATCACAGCCAAATTTGGGATTCAGGTAAGGCCCTTCCATATAAAGACCGCCGATGTTTTTACAAGCGGGGTCTTTCATCGCCTCCCGCAGGGTGGCAATGGCCTCCAGATAGGCGGCGGTGTCCATGCTGTAATACAAAGCCGGTAACAAAGTAGTGGTGCCGTGCTTCAGATGGTGGTTGCATACAGAGGGATCGTCCTGGAAGAAGACCTTGCCATCGGAATGGGTGTGGATATCCACAAAACCGGGTCCCACATAGTTGCCTTGGGCATCGATCACCTCGGCCCCTTCGGGGATGGGCAACTTGCGCATTTCTCCGAAGTCCACGATCTTGCCGTCCTCCATCAGGAGAATGCCGTCGGGAATAAAATGATCCCGCATCACTAAGGTTGCATTGATAATTACTTTCATCGTTATTCACCTAACTCCTTTAATAACGCTTTTCCTTCCTCAATCAGCTGTTCGGCCACCCCGGCCTTGAAGTTGGAGCTTCTGGCTTCGTAGCCGCCTTCGTCGTAGGCATCCTGCATGGGGAAGTATCCCTCGTAGCCGTTAGTGGCGCAGGTGGGGATCACCAGGTCAAAGCCCTCGGTAGCCTTTAAGCCTCGGCCGATGCCGGTAAAGGGTTCGCCGGGGATGCCGATAAAGGCCACGGGGCCTATTTTCAGGGCAGAAAGGGGCATTTCAAAGTGGGTGGGCCCATTTTCCAGGCGGAGCATTCTGCCCGCTTCGGCCACCACGGTGGTCAGCATCATTCCCTTAAAGGGAATTTCGTCGTCCTTTCCTGCCAGATGCAGTTCATTGATTCGCCGGGCTTCGGGTAAGTCCGCAGGATCGGGCATATTAGAAGGCAACTTCACGGTTTTTTGCAGGAAGTTCAGGTCCTCCACGTCCACGTATTGCACCTTATCAAAGGCCTGCAACACGCCACCCGTTACCACACGGGCAATGTATTGGGAATGGGCGTAGCCCCGGGCTACGTCGTCAAAATCCATAAACATATCGTTTAAGTAACCGCCGGTGGGATGGGCGTTCACGTGGTTTACATCACCCTGGGCACCGTTGAAGAAAATGCAGTTTACATTATCCAGGCATTTTTCCACCGTCCGCCGCAGGAGGGCGGGCCAGTCGCCGGAGATCTTGTTGCCGCCCACCACGTCGGGATGGTTGGCAAAGTTCACCAAAACGATATCCTCGGCATCCCGGCGGTCAAACCGCAACACGCTGACCCGTTCGTCCACATCGCCGATGGGGGCTAAAATCTCGGGGTTGTTGACCCCGGGGTTGGTTTTTACGCTGCCGTCTTTCATCCGGAATCGGCGCACAAAGGCCACGTTGGGTGCCTGACCGATGCCCCAGCCCATTTTGGAGGGCTTCAGGTCTGCCAGAGCCTCCCGTGCTACGTCGGTCACCCGGTGCATCACGAATTGAGCGTATTCCTTTTCCAGCTCCTCGTCCTGATAATCGAAATTCCGCAGATAGGGGCCGGTATGGGTATGGGTGGCGGCCAGATAGATGGCATCGGCGGGAACGCCGGTCACCTCTGCAATATGCTCCCGCAGTTTTTTGTTGAGCCCTTGCTTGACCCCGGCATTATCCAGGCAGATCATTAGGATTCGCTTATCGCCGGCCTCCAGCGCCAGGGCGACGGCTTCCAGATCATCCAGAATACCGTCGCTGATGCGGATCTTAAAATATCCGCTGAGTCCGATCCCCAGCATGGGGTTGATATTAAGGCGAGCAAAACCCGCTTTCAAGTTATTCATCGGATCACCTCATAGCTTCTCACTTTAAAATATTGTACCTTATGATAGGAATAAATGTCAATAGATTTGGGGGAAGCGAAAGCGTAAAAAAGATTGCATTTTCGTTTTTCTTGTGTTATAATCGTAAACGTAACAAAAACAAAAGCAGAAATGAGGATATACAATGGAAATTGGAATTGAACGGCGGCGGGAAGAGATCATGGAACTGGTTCGTACCAAGGGGAGCATCCGGGTGGCGGAAATCAGTAAGGTTTATGGCGTTTCGGAGGTCACTGTCCGCAGCGACCTGGAGTTTTTGGAGGCCCAGGGGGTGCTGACCCGGGTCCACGGCGGCGCGGTGGGCACCGGCAAGCATTATGCCAACCTGGATATGCGGGAGCGGTATATGAGCAATGCTTCCTATAAAAAAGAACTGGCTCAGCGGGTGGCGACCCTGGTGGATCACAACGATACCATTATGATGAACGCCGGCACCACTCTGACCTACGTGCTCCACGCCATCCGGGGAAAGCGGAATATCAGCATCGTGACAAACTCTATTCAAAATGCCATGGAAGCCAGTGCTTATCCCGGTTTTAACGTGATTTTGCTGGGGGGCGAGATTGATGAACAGTATCAGTTTACCTATGGAAACGATGCCCTGAGCCAGCTGGAAAAATATCATGCCACCAAGTGTATTTTATCGGTGGACGGCATTCATGCCCGAGATGGGTTGACTCTTTATTATGCCAACGAATCGGGGATCCTTCGAAAGATGATCGCCTGCTCCGATCAGGTGATCGTTGCGGCGGATGCGGGAAAGATCGGCAAAAGTACCTTTTCCAAGGTGGCGCCCATCAACACCATGGACGCCCTGGTTACCAACCGCACTGACCACCCGGAACTGGAACTGATCCGGGAACGGGGAATCAAGGTTTTTGAGGCATAAAAGCATTGACATTTCTTGCCGTTCTGTGTTAATATATTAGGTAGAAAAGAAAATACAAACAAAACAAAAACAAAACAAAATCCAAAGGACGGATACAGATGAAAAAATATCTTGGCATCGATATTGGTACCACCTCCCTGAAGGCGGCGGTTTTTGACGAAAAAGGAACCCGACTGGGGCTGGAAAAGGTGGATTATGTGCTGGATACAGATCCAAAGACCGGCTATATCGAGTTCGAAGCAATGAAATATATCGAGATGTGTAAGGATGTGATCGCCAAGCTGCAGGCCTCCTGCGGCCCCATCGATGCCCTTTCCATCGATACCCAAGGCGAGACTTTGATTCTGGCGGATGGGGAAGGCAAGCCCCTTTGCCCCGCCATCGTTTGGCTGGATAACCGGGCCACTGCCGAGGCCGAGTTGATCGAAAAGAAGTTCGGTCATCCCAAGGTTTACGAGATCACCGGCCAGCCGGAGATCATCGCCACTTGGCCGGCCTCCAAACTGATCTGGGTGCGGGAACACCGGCCCGAGATCTTAAAAG
>JAZOXD010000087.1:0-1058 GCA_045659565.1 Eubacteriales bacterium
AATGCACATGCATTACCTTATTTTTTTATGTATTTCTATATTTTTGGATCTTTGCTTCAATGAGGGTGGCGGCAAAGTGGGCCCGGGCCAAAAATTCCTCACAGCTCCAGGCGGCATAGGCATCGTGGGTGTGGCGGTCCCGCTTATTCACGGTGGTTAGTTCAAAGGTCAGATATTCTCCAAAATTCAGTTTGGCCAGCCGTTTTGCGGCATCTTCCCAATCGATGATCCCGGTCAGGGGCAAAACGTGGGCGTCGTCCAGATAATAGATGGATTCCCCGGTGATACCGAAATTATCGTTCAGATGGGTACCCAACAGCTTATTGCCATAGCGGCCCAAAAGATCCTTGCCGTAATTGTAGCATTGTTCGTGGCCGCTGTCCCAACAAAAGCCCACCGCAGGATGATCCCAAAGGCGCTCCTGCAATAATTCTAAATATTTTTCGCCCTCGGTATTTTCCAAAGCCACCTTCACCCCCAATTTTTGGGCCGTATCCAGCAACCGGGCAAAAGCCTGTACACCGATCTCGTTGGGGTGTTCCTCGCCAAAGCCCTTGAAGACATGGCAGATCACCAGGTGTACCCCAATCTCTGCGGCTTTTTCTAAACATTCGGTCTGCAAAGCCAATTCGGCTTCCCAACTCTCCGGCTCCCAGATCTGCTCAATGGAGCCAAAGGGGGCGTGAACCGATTGGATTTCCAGCCCCGCTTCACGGGCTTCCTTGGCAAATTCGGCAAGATCTACCCCGGGCTTCCACAGGGGAAAAACGGCGTCGAACCCCGCTTTTTTGATCAGGCGCAGGTGTTCTTTTAAAGAAAGCTCCGGGTAACCGAACCCGGTGTTGATGGCTAGTTTCATTGTTTATCCTCCAATCAACTTTAAGGCATATTCCAAATCTTTCTTTTTTACAAAGATGCGGTATTCATAGGCGGTTTCAGTCTTGATATTCGGCACCCTGTGGTACCGCCCCGGATTGGTGGGGGAGTTGACCACCGTGTTATAGACAATTCCTGCTGCCTGCAGGGTGGCGGTGACCTTTTGATAAAGGGCCTGATCC
>JAZOXD010000088.1:0-3988 GCA_045659565.1 Eubacteriales bacterium
AGTATTGTATCGTGTTTAATTCTAAGCATGAACCCATGAAGATTGAGCATGCTACATTTTGTAAGCTTTTTGATTTTGTAAAACAGTTCCCCCATTATTTTGTGGGTTCCAATGCGGATCTTCCGATTGTGGGCGGCTCTATTTTAAGCCACGAGCATTATCAGGGCGGCCGCTATACCTTCCCTATGGAGGTGGCTCCCATCGAAAAAGAAATCTCCTTTTCAGGGTATTCTCAAGTTAAGGCCGGCATTGTAAAATGGCCCCTTTCCGTCATCCGCCTGCAAAGCAAGGATCGCAAGGCATTAAGCTCCCTATCTGCTAAAATCCTCTCTGCCTGGCGGGGCTATACCGATGAATCTGCCTTTATTTTTGCCAAAACCGAAGGGGAACCCCATAATACCATCACTCCCATCGCCCGGATGCGGAATGGGGAATTTGAAATAGATCTGGTGTTGCGGAATAATATCGCCACGCCGGAGCATCCTCTGGGGGTTTATCATCCTCATAGCGAACTTCACCATATTAAAAAAGAAAATATCGGTCTGATCGAGGTTATGGGCCTGGCGGTGTTGCCCGCCCGACTGCAGGATGAAATGGAGCTGATGGCAAAGCATCTGGTACAGGGCACCGATCCCGCTGCCGATCCCGCCACCGAAAAACATGCGGAATGGCTGGCAGAACTTTGCAAGCACCATACCTTCACTTCCGAAAATGTAATATCTATCCTGCAGGAGGAGATTGGCAAGGTCTTTTGTAAGGTGCTGGAGCATGCCGGTGTTTATAAATGCACCGATGCGGGAAGAGCCGCCTTCCTGCGTTTTGTGGAAGGAGTATAAATTTGAAACTTTTATTCAAGCAACGCTTTTTCAGCTGGTTCGATTGTTATGATATCTTCAACGAAGCCGGCGAAACCGTTTATACGGTTAAAGGCCAGCTTTCCTGGGGCCATCGGTTGAATATCTATGATGCTGCCGGTCGGGAGCTGGGTACCGTCAAGGAACGGCTTCTGTCCTGGCTGCCCACCTTCGAAATGTATCGGGGCGAGCAGTATGTGGGGAAGATCAAAAAAGAATTTACCTTTTTCAAACCCCGGTTCACGGTAGATTGCCGGGGCTGGCGAGTGGAAGGCAGTTTTTGGGAATGGGATTACAGCATCCTGAACGAAGCAGGGTGCCGGGTGGCCTCTGTTACCAAAGAACTGTGGAATTGGACCGATACTTATACTATTGATGTCGATCATCCGGAAGATGCTTTGGATGCTTTGATGCTGGTGCTGGCCATCGATGCCGAAAAATGCTCACGGAGCGATTGATTTTAGGAGGAAAAATGGAAAAAAGACTTTATAAATCCAATACCAATAAAATGATCGACGGTGTTTGCGCCGGTTTGGCAGAATATTTTAATCTGGATCCCACTCTGGTGCGTCTGGCCGCTGTGTTGTTCTGCGCTTTGGGCGGCAGCGGGATCCTGGCCTATATCGTGGCAGCCATCATCATTCCCCGCAAAACGGAGTAAGAACGATGAAAGCAAATATTCAAAACGGAATTTTTTATCTCCCGGCAGATTTCCCGACAGAAGAAGGGGTTCTTTGCCTCAATCGGAGCTTTGACGGGCGGCCGGCCCTTTTTACCCCCGGTCAATGGACTCGTCTGCAGGAAAAAATCACCACCCTGCCGAATCGGCAAAAAAGCCGTACTCTTCAGCGGTTTCTGATGCAATATTTTTTTCATGTGGATGTGGTGGATCGCAAATTTGAAATTCCCATGCGCTATCGGGAATCCTTTTTGCGGGATGGTCCGGCCAGAATTGTTTTGAGCGAACAGGATTGTTACGAAATCCTTCAGGAGGAATAAAAAATGGAATGGATCGCAATTATTTTGGTGGGCGCGGTGGCGGCCATCGCCCTGTTTTTGGGAATGGATCATCTGGTTAAGGCCAATCGTACCCCCAAAAGCGTGGATGGCTACCTTTGGAACGCCGCCTATTTTCTGCAATTGAAGCAGTACGATAAGGTGCTGGCTCGTCTGGAAGAAATGGAAAAGGAATTTGCCCTCACCCCCGAAGAGATGAGCGATGCCAGCTTTAAACGGGCTGATGCCTATCGGGGTCTGAACCAACCGGAAAAGGCCTTGGAGGCCTATGAAAAGGTTTATGAATGTCTCCTGCAATTCCAAGACCCGCTCAAACGGAAGCAAGAATTGCTGGACGAGATCAAAGTCTGCTATGTGCAATGTAACCGGGAATCCGATTATGAAAAATGGGAAGCCTTATTCCCAATAAAAAATGACCTCGAATGAGGTCATTTTTTATTGCTCTTAAAATTTCAGCAGCTTGATAAACAGGCCACCTTGAACGGTACGGTTCTGGAAGCCTCTGTGAATGGGCTTGCTGGTGAAATACCAATCGGTAAAGGGTACCCGATCCCGGGTCTCGTTCAGGAAGTCCCACATCTGATCCACCGTCATGTTAAAGAACTCCTCGTCCTCCTCCAAAACGGTAGCCCAAAGCTGCCAATCGCTCTTGGTGTAGTCTGCCCGGTTATCCAAGGGCAGGCCATAGCCCTTGAACATCTTTTTATAGAAGGCCAGTTCCTTCTTCTTGGTTTCGGCACTGAACAGATTCAGGTTCAGCAGATTATCCCAAACCATATTGTATTTAATGCTCCAGGTGCCCTCCTGATCAAAGGCCAGTCGGGTGTGATCGCCATCGGTGGCATTGGCTTCCCACTTGGCGGCAAAGGCTTTGGCTTTTTCCATGTATTTTTCCGCCCCGGCGGTGTCGCCGGTATCCTTCAGAAGCTTGGCAAAGGCGCCAATGCCCATAATAGCCTTAACGGAAAGGTTGCAGTTATGAGCCAGATGGCCGGAAAAATCGTCGGTGCAAAGCTGATTTTCGGGGTCATAGCCGGCCTCCAGCAGATAATCCGCCCATTGGGTCAGGATCTTTTTGTGCTTGAGGAAATAGTCAAAATTCTTTTTGGCATAGCAAACGCCGGCCACGCAAAGGATCATATTGCCGCATTCCTCAACGGGCATTTGCTTTTCCAAGGGGGTCATGCCCCGGAAGAAATAGCGAACATCATAGCCGTAAACCTGCCGGTTGGCCAAGGGATATTGGCCCGCATCATGGGGCGCAAAGGGGAAGTCCCAAAGGCCTTTGTCAATCAACTTGAAGATGGGGTTCAGCATGCCTTCCACCAGAGTGGGGTTATAAATCAGGAACAGGGGAATGGACGGATAAGTAACGTCCACGGTGGCGATACAGCCGTTGGAATAATTCTCCTTAGAGAAGAACTGCACCTCGCCGTTATGCCAGGTCAGCTTGTGGGCGGCAATGGCCTGCCGATAGGCCAGCGCCAGAATATCGGCATATTTGGGGCTTAAGGCCCGTGCCTTGTTCAAAAGCTCTTCTTCGGCGGCAAATACCCGTTCCTTGATGGAGGCATATTCTTCCAATGCGGCCTTCATAATATCATTAAAGGTTTCGCCGTCCTTACGCCAGTAAGCCTCGATGTTTTCGCCAAAATACTGAATGGACTTAATGTCGTCATATCCCACTGCCAAAAAGTCTTCTTTTTTGCCTTGCAGCGTGAACTTGCTTTCCGCCACCATCGTCGGCAGATGGGGATAAATGGCCGTTTTGTCAAAGTTTATGTAGTGCTCGGGAACAAAGTTGTAGCCGAAGGCGGCTTTTCTATAATGGCTTAAGCCGTTGGCGGGTTGCATGTAATCGGAATAAAGATCCCGAATGCGTTGATTCAGCATGAAAACAGGCATTGTAATTTTGCTCCAGTTGGGGGCGATCAGGTGGAAGGAGCCCCATTCGATGCGGTGATCGTCGCCGGAGCGCTTCAGCATCTGCTCGGTGCCGCTGGAACAGAAGATGGAATAATGGGTCTCCCCAAAGGTAACCTCCTGGTCCACGGTGTTCACCGCTGCCTCGCAGCTGACCCCAAAGAAGAGGTGGATCTCGTGATCCTTGCCGTCCT
>JAZOXD010000089.1:0-2487 GCA_045659565.1 Eubacteriales bacterium
TTTAAAAAAGTACTTGAAAATCCTCAAAAACTTTGAAGCCCTCCGGCATAAAACCGGAGGGCTCTTTTTAATAAAGCGTCAGACCGACATAGGCCATCATGGCCGGGATCGGAAAATCCAAGGCATTGATGGCTTTTACCAGAGCATCATAGGAATTGCCGTTGTTATGGTTCACGTGAGAAATAATAAAACGGCTGGTTTGATTCAGGGTGCCCTGAGCCACCAGTTGATCGGCCAAGGCCCGCAGTTCTTCGATGGTC
This sequence comes from Eubacteriales bacterium, assembly GCA_045659565.1. GTDB lineage: Bacteria > Bacillota > Clostridia > Oscillospirales > QAKW01 > QAKW01. The sequence continues at coordinate 261 of JAZOXD010000089.1, forward strand.
TGATGCTGGTTATCGTTCTTATAAAGGCTTTCACCCAAGCCATAGGCGGATTCTGCCACAAAATCATCGATATGATACCGAGCCAGGGCTTCAAGGGTTTCGGGAAAATAGTTGCCGCTATCCAATCCGTAGAAAAGGGTTTTACCATTGGGCAAGAACAGAAGATACAAGGCGGTGTTTTCGCCCACATTGCCCTTATGATTGCCTCGAAGAGGGATCGCATCAATATCGCCAATGGAATAGCGCTTACCGTATTCCAGCCGGTGGAATACCACCAGTCCTTGCTCCTCCCACTTGGAAAGCTGCCCTTTCAGCACCCAAGGGTTATTGCGCCAATGCTCCACGATTTCGAAGGCTTGGTCGGTGAAATAATAATGGATGGGCTCCCGCCATTTTGCACTCCAGAAGGCCTCCATCAACATATGGGGGTTCAGGTGGTCGTCATGGGTATGGGTAACCAGGATATGATTCACCTTGGAAATTTCGCCAAAGAGCATGGATTGGCAAACCGCATCGGCCCCCAAATCAATCATCAGTTCTTCGCTGACCCGGAAGCAGGAGCGCCGACGAATATACCGCCCGCCCTTGGCCCGGGCTTCTTCACAAACGGCGCACCGGCAAAAGGGCGCCGGCACACCCTCTGCGGCGGCGGTACCCCAGAATTGACCTATCAGCATTCGAAAAAACCTGCCTTTTTATCTAATATTTCAAAAACTTTTTTATAGTATAGCATATTTTTAGCAACTTGGCAATTTACAACAAGGTTTTTTTGCTTTATAATAGTAGGGTCTTTAAAAAGGAGATGACCAATATGTTTCGGATTTTAGAAAAACAGGTGCTGAACCCCACCGTTAGCAAAATGGTGATCGAAGCACCGCTCATCGCCCGGAAGGCTAAGGCCGGGCAATTTATTATTTTAAGAGTAGACGATAAGGGCGAGCGGATCCCCTTGACCATTGCCGGCTATGACCGGGTTGCTGGGACCGTTACCATTATTTATCAGATCGTGGGCGCAACCACCATGCGTTTGGACGCTTTGAAAGCCGGCGATTTTCTGCAGGATTTCGTGGGGCCCTTGGGCAAGCCCACTGAGATCGAGGGCTTGAAGCGGGTGGCCGTTGTGGGCGGCGGTGTGGGCTGTGCCATTGCCCTTCCGGTGGCCCAAGCATTAAAAGAGGCCGGTGCCGAGGTGGATACTGTTGCCGGATTCCGCAATAAGGAACTGGTGATTCTGGAAGAGGAATTCAAGACTGCTTCTGAAACCCTGATTATGATGACCGACGATGGCTCCTATGGTCGGCAGGGTCGGGTAACCGATGCCCTGAAAGAATTGCTGGAAGCCAACCAATATGATGAAGTAATTGCCATCGGACCCTTGGTCATGATGAAGTTCGTCTGCGCCTTGACCAAGGAATATGGCGTGAAGACCACCGTAAGCATGAACCCTATTATGATCGACGGAACCGGTATGTGCGGCGGATGCCGACTGACGGTTGGGGGCGAAACCAAGTTTGCCTGTGTAGACGGACCGGATTTTGACGGCCATTTAGTGGACTTTGACGAGGCCATGGAGCGGGGATGCACCTATCACGCCTTTGAAGAAGAACGCTGCAATTTATATAAAAAGGAGGCCGGCGGCAATGAATAAATCCATGACCAAAGAAAAAATGCCGGAACTGGCCCCGGACATTCGGAACAAAAACTTTGAAGAGGTGGCTTTAGGCTACACCGAGGAACAGGCCGTTGCCGAAGCAGAGCGTTGCCTGCAATGCAAAAACAAACCCTGCGTAGGCGGTTGCCCGGTACAGATTGACATCCCCGCCTTTATCCAAAAGATCAAGGAACGGGATTTTGAGGGTGCTTACGCCATTATCAGCAAATCCAGTTCCCTTCCCGCCGTTTGCGGACGGGTTTGCCCCCAGGAAAATCAATGCGAGGGCCAATGCGTGCGGGGCATCAAAGGCGAGCCGGTGGCCATCGGTCGCCTGGAGCGTTTTGCCGCCGATTGGCATATGGCTCATTGCGCTGAAGCCCCCGAAAAACCTCAAAGCAACGGCAAAAAGATTGCCATCATCGGCAGTGGCCCGGCAGGCCTGACCTGTGCCGGGGATCTGGCTAAAAAGGGCTATGAAGTTACGGTTTTTGAAGCGCTGCATTTAGCAGGCGGCGTTCTGGTTTACGGTATTCCCGAGTTCCGGCTGCCCAAGGCTATCGTTGCCAAAGAAAT
>JAZOXD010000090.1:0-6241 GCA_045659565.1 Eubacteriales bacterium
GTTCGGCCTTCTTGGTGGCATAAGCCTTAGCAGCATCGTTCAGAGCTTCATAAGCTTCTTTTGCAGCCTTGATAGCAGCTTCGTCATCCAAGGTCACTTCGCCGATGGCAACAACCATATCGTCGAAAGCTTTAGCAGCAGCCTTAGCGGCGTCGTCTGCTTCAACCAGAGCGTTGTAAGCAGCTTCAGCAGCATCCAGGTCATCCTTCTTGGTGGCATAAGCCTTAGCAGCAGCGTTCAGAGCTTCATAAGCAGCCTTTGCAGCAGCGATTGCATCGCCACTATTCAGAGTCACTTCCCCGATGGCAACAACCATATCGTCGAACGCTTTAGCAGCAGCCTTAGCAGCGTTGTCTGCTTCAACCAGAGCGTTGTAAGCAGCTTCAGCAGCTTCCAGAACCTTCAGGTTCTCAACATAAGCCTTCTGATCATCGGTCAGGGCTTCGTAAGCAGCCTTTGCATCGTCGATAGCGGCCTTGCTGTCCAGAGTGATAGTGCCCAGAGCAGTAATCTGTGCATCAACTGCGGCGGCAGCAGCCTTATCAGCAGCTTCCTTATCGGCAGCGGCCTTCAGGACATCCCATTCTGCTCTTGCAGCGATCAGAGTTTGATAATTGGTAACCAAAGCCTTCTGGGCATTGGTCAAAGCAGCATAAGCTTCTTCGGCAACAATGATTACAGCCTCGTTATCTAAAGTAACTTTGCCGACAGCCTCGATCAAAGCCTCTACTGCTTCAGCGGCATCCAGATCAGTATCGATCAGGGGCACAATCAGGTCGCTGGAGATATATTCGTAATCGGTTACATCGTCCACGACCTCAACAGAGATCTTCACTTCGGTATCGCCCACAGCAGTACTGGGTTCAAATACCAGTTTGAAGAGAACAGCCAGTTCTTCTTCGGTAATGGTTTCGCCAAAGGATTCCATAACCGTTGCTTTTGCAACGACAATGGACAGGTTCCCATCCGCGCCGCCTTTTACTACCCATGCGTTTTTATCTGCCAAAAGCAGTTCCTTAAAGGTCAGGCGATCAGCATCATATTTCACATGGATCTCAAGGCCCTTCAAGTTGGGGTTATTCTTCAGAGCAACGGGAATGGTAACATTTTCAACTGCCAGGGAATCACTTTCCAGCTCGGTCTTAAGAACAATCACCTTAGGCAGGATATCGCCCTTCCACTCGGTCTTACAAACAGAGCACAGATGGCGAACATAACCTTCGGTTTCTTCGGTGGGGGCAACAACAGCGTCGCCTTCCAATTCAGCATCTAATAAAGTGTCGCAAGGAATATCTCCTTCATACTTACACTGAGAACAAGATACATGATGTTTTCCGCTCTCATTTCCTTGGTAGGAAAGATCATGGCTAAACAAAGCAAAGGTTGTATCAGCAGTGTAAGTAGCAGACAGAACAGTTTCCAACAACACTTCTTCACCGGCCGCATTCACGATTTTACAATCATAGAGCGCCTTCAAGGCATCAGCATCAACCTTCATCAAAGTGTTTGCCGCATAATATTCTACCGTTTTTTCGTCAATAGTTTCAAAAACAACCTTTACAGGAGCGACTGCGTTTGTAGGTGCTTTATCTACAAAGTAGATATTACCGGATACATCCACAACAAATTTAGTTGCCTTTGCGGCGGTATTGTTCATCCATACAGATTTGCCGTTGGCAAAATCTGCGGTAGCCAGGATCTGTTGATCCACTTCTTCGCCGTTATACAGATTGTTGGTAACGTCAGTATAAACGTTTTCTACATTCAAGGTACCGGGGCCAACCTCTGTATTAGACATATGGTTTCTGGTAACCAGGGGTGCTTTCCCCGTTACGTTGTTATAAATCTGGGCATTTTTAATGGTCAGAATATTATGCTGTGTAATAGTATCGACAGAGCGTTCCCACATACCGCCGATTACGCTTTGAATACTGCGGGTGGTTTCGCCATCTACATAGATACCGTTGTTATTACGCAAAATCAGGCCATCAATCGTTACCAGGTTTTCATCGCCGTCGGGATCACTTTTCAAAGAATCGTGATCCAAACTACCAAATACAAAGCCAACACCATCGGCATTACCTGCGTAGTTTTCACAGTTTTCGATCAGGATGTTTTCCATGGTGAAGTTGCCACCATAGCGAATCAGGCCGACAATGAACCCGGCGGCAGGAATTTGACTACCGGTGGTGGAGCCAATTACGGTGCCCCGAACGATAATGTTCCGCAAAGTATGGTCGTGTCCATCCGCGCGGTTCAAACCAACCAATGCGGCGATCCCGCCACTTTTGCTGACGCCCATCAAAGTGCAATCTTCAACGATGATGTTTTCCAGCGTATGCGCGGTGCCGCCTTGGTACAATTCGCCTACTACCAGAGCGCCACGGCTATCGATCGTGGGTTCGCAACTATAGAAACGGAGATTCTTGATCCATTTATTCTTAGCGTTTCTGAAGAAGCCGGAGGTAGTGGTGTTAAAGTCGGAAATTGTTTTGTTTTGGCCATCGAAGTTGGCAGCCAGATTCCAAATGCCAACAAAATCCGTACATTCGGTCAATACCAAATCGTCACACAGATAGATGGTCTGATCAGCGGCATATTTGGGACCGTTGTTTTTATCGTCCTGTACGTCACGAACAGCCAACAGATCCTGCGTATCGTAAATGCCGATATTCTTATAAACGGCATCGCCGGGCATCGCAAAGGAAGGAACGGTTACACCGCAACGCAGAGTTACTGCTTCAAAACCGGCGGCGGCAGGAATCTTTTCATTTGCATCGGCGGTGAAAAGTTTTGCCAATTCCTTAATATCGGCATCCAAATTATCCTGCACTACATATTGATCCTGGCTCAGTTTAGTGCCGATAGCCTTTACTTCTTCACCCACACCCTTTTCATCCCAGTATGCAGGTTTTTGATTATAGATTCCGTTCAGAGTGTCGAAATCGTCGCTTCTGACCAGAATCATTTCAGTGGTCAGGTTGCCATCGCTGTTTCCAAAGGTGTAAACGCCGTTTTCAAAAGAACCGGCGCTGCCTTCCACCAATTCGAAGGTGCCTTCTTCCAGGCCAAGTATTGCCAGGAAATCTACTTTTTCGCCTGCGGAACCGTAGGCAAAGAACTGGGTATTATTGGAGTTTGTTGCGGTCAGGGTAACTTTGCGGGTCTGTTCGGCTTCGCCGCAGAAACTCAAAGCCCCATTTTCCATCCGCAGATAAGTTCCATTTTGAGTTTTTTGGTTGAATTCATAAGCCACTGCAGGATCAGCAAATTCTTCGGTTTTCAAATAAGTAGTGCCGTCTGCAAAGGGTTTGATATTGCTGAAGTTCGCCATATCGGCCATGGTGCCTACATAGGAATTATTTTTGATTTCGGTTTCCCCTTCAGGCAGAGTAAAGAGGTTAAAGGCAACCTTATCATAGTCTACATAAACGTTTTTGGCCGTCAACTTATTTTCATAGGACCAGGTCTCCTTTGTGGATTTCGGCCCTTGGCGATAAGCCACCAACTGTTTATTGACGTCGTTACCATAGGCCAGTACATTTTCAAAATTAACTGTATTGGGATTGCCCAAGCTATACTGTTCAATAAAAAGCAGAGAAGTGGTATGTTTCGCTTTGTTCCCGTGGATCAAAACGTTTTGAACGTTGACTTTCGCCTCGACGCCAACAACTTCAATCGCAAAATAAGAGTTCCCGGAAGCGGTTCCGAATTCGTTATTGCGAATGGTGACGTTGGAGATGGAAATGCTGTTAGTACTGTTTTGAATTTTGCCCACCAGCATAGCGTTATTGCTACTAGCGCTATCGATTTTATTGTTTTCGATCAAGATATTATCAATTTTTACCGTCTTGTTGGAGTTTTGGCAAAGGTTGGCAACCAACAATGCAAAATTTGAGGTGTTGGTGCCGGAATACTTAACCTTTGCATTGCGGATGGTAATATCCTTGATATAACCTTCGGTTGCGCCGCTATGTTGCTGATAGGAATTCATTAAAATAGCGGCACCACCATAGGTCGTGTTATACACCACGTCATCATCGTAATCAAAGACGATGCCCTTAACGCCGGGGCCATCGTAACTTACGAAAAAGCCGTAGTTTGTTGACAACGTTTCAGTGGGGGCATAATTCCGAATGGTATGGCCCAGACCATCGAATTTGGCAACCAGATTCCCGAGCCATTTAAAGGCAGAACCTCGCAGATCGATATCTGCGCGGAGATAGAGGGTTTGGGTGTTTTTAAAGCTACCCGATTTTTCTACCAAGAGCAGATCTTCTTCAGTATATATATTGATGTTTTTGTTTGTCAATGCAGGCATTGCAATGGACGGAATTGTCCGGTCACTTAAAACGATCGCGCGATTACTAAAGATGACAGGAATCACCGCAGGATCCGCTAACTCTTCGTAAAGAGCCACCAAAGTATCAACATGTGCATCAATTGCCGCCTGATCGGCATAAGAGCCGGCAGCAATAGCTGCTTCTACGCGAGCGCATTCCGCCCCAAACCCGGTTGTTGCGATATAGGTTTCAAACCGAGTTTTAAGATTTTCACAAGCATTTAAAAGCGTGTTCAGATCTCTATAGTTCTTATCAGAATCGGTGGTAATCACACTGTCACCGGCCCCAAAGGTGAATACGCCATTTGCAAGGAAACCTTTATCCCCTTCTGCCAAGGTAATATTTGCACCCGCAACGTCAAACAGTTTTTTCAGTTCAACGGTTTCGCCGGCACTGCCATAAACCTCTAAAACATCATTCCCGATATTAATCGAGAGCTTACGGATCTGGGTTGCTTCATCTGCAACCACAGGCTTACCGCCTTCTAATTTCCAGAAGGAATTATTTACCTTCGTGTTCATTTTGTAAACGGTTGCGCCGCCTACGTTTGCGGCACGAGTTTCACTAAGTGAAGTGCTGAGCGGTGTATTAGGACCGCCGCTGTAAACGCCCTGAGTGGCAGTTACGTCTACTCCGGTATCTATAACCACCCCGGAGAAAACAGACTTCAAAATATTAGATTGTCTTGCTTGGTCCCCTTTAGCTTTTTCAGCACCAACAAGACCGCCAACATAATTACTGGCCGTATTGGAAATTACTACAGCGTTGGAATGGCAGTTTTCAATTGCGCCCACCCAGCTTTGACCAACCAAAGAACCGGTGTTGGTACCACCAATGATGATACCGTTTTCAATCACGATATTCTTCAGAGTGCCGGCGTTACCATAATACCAATTAAACAAGCCAACGTTTGTTTGACTGGGTTTATTAATATAGAGGTTTTTAATTACAAAACCATTACCATCAAAATTTCCTTTAAATGCATAGTTACCGTTATTGGCGTTGTCTGCGGTTGTATAGGAAATTCCGTCGAAATCTCCCCAACCCATATCAATGTCAGCAGCCAAATAAATTGTGCTTCCAACAAAACCACAACTATAAAGTTTTGAAATTTCAGCCATTCTTTCAAAACCTTCACGATTTGTGATTTTCCAGGTGCCTTTAGTTGCTGTTGCACCTTCGACATAGCCGCCCCACTGGTAAGACTTATTTGTAGGTGCGTTTTTGTGGGAACCCACAAAATGGGTCAGTGTCATAATGTCCGGAATATCTGAAGTGTCAACAAAGCCAGTGAATTCTGTTTCTGCAGCAACGGCAGGAACCACAAAGCAAGTCAACATACTGATCAGCATGCAGACAGTTAACACCACGGACATTGCGCGTGTTTTCTTCGTGAACATATTCATGTTCCCTCCTTCATATTTATAATGTTGTCACTTTGAGATATAATGACACTATTATATAGTTTTATTTTATCATCAACGGTTAAAAATGACCATTACTCTATGCGGCATATTTTAAACATTTTGCGGAATCTTTTTTAACATTGAAAAATAATTGTTGAATTTCCACAAATCTTCATTATTTCATGGCTCAAAAGAAAAACCCCCGGACAGAAAATTCTGTCCGGGGGTTTTTATGTTCCTGCTAAACAGGCGTTATTTGGTTTTGATTACGATCAATCAACGATCATCTTACCGTCAGCATCGAATTCGTAGTAACCAACAGCAAAGTCGGTTCCGTTCACGAATCTCTCGCTCAGATAGATTCTCTTATTCTTTGCGATCTTATGACCGTCATTGATGAAGTAGTAATCGCCTTCAAATTCAACCAGCTGATAAGCATTCTGACGAACACCGTCTACATAGAAGTAATTACCAACAGGTCCATTCAACTGC
>JAZOXD010000091.1:0-3717 GCA_045659565.1 Eubacteriales bacterium
ATGCAGGGCACCAACCTTCCTTTATATAAAGAAATGAGCGAAAAATTCACCGTTCAGATTACCGCTTCCGGGGGCGTTTCCTCCATTGAGGATGTGCGTCGCCTGCGGGGGATGGACCTTTACGGCGCCATCATCGGCAAAGCCTATTACACCGGGGCCATCGATCTGAAAGAAGCATTGGAGGTGGCCAAATGATCACCAAGCGCATCATCCCCTGCCTGGATGTAAAAAACGGACGGGTGGTAAAGGGCGTCAATTTTGAAAAATTGGGCGATGTGGCCTCCCCGGTGGAACTGGCCAAATTCTATAGTGCCAACGGCGCTGATGAACTGGTATTCTACGACATCACCGCTTCGGCCGAAGGACGGGAACTTTTTACCGATATTTTAAAAGAAACCGCCGCCAGCGTGTTTATCCCCCTGACGGTAGGTGGCGGGATCAATACTGTTGCAGATTTTGATCGGGTATTAAAATGCGGAGCCGATAAGGTAAGTGTGAATTCCGGAGCCATCCGCAATCCGGAACTGATCCGGGAAGCCGCCAAGCTCTATGGCGACCAATGCGTGGTTCTTTCCGTAGATATCAAGCGGGTGGATGGTGTGTTCCGGGTCTTTGCCAAAGGCGGCCGGGAGAATACCGGCATGGAAGCCATTGAATGGATCAAGCGTTGCGTGGGCAACGGCGCCGGTGAGGTGGTGGTAAACTCCATCGATACCGACGGCGTAAAAAAAGGCTTTGATCTGCCTATGTTGGAAGCGGTCTGCAATGCGGTATCCGTTCCGGTGATCGCCAGCGGCGGTGCCGGCTGCATTGAAGATTTTATCACCCTTTTCAACACCCTTCCCAAGGTAGATGCGGGGCTGGCGGCCTCCATCTTCCATTTTGGCGAGGTGGAGATCCGGGATCTGAAAGAAAAAATGGCGGCAGAGGGAATCTCTGCCCGCCTTTGAGAGGTAAAATATGAACATCGAAAATTTGAAATTTGACGAAAACGGGCTGATCCCCGCCATTGTGCAGGATGCCAAAACCAAGCGGGTGCTGACACTGGCTTATATGAATAAGAAAAGCCTACAGATCTCCCTGGAAAAGGGACTCACCTGCTTTTGGAGCCGTTCCCGCCGGGAACTGTGGCTCAAGGGCGAAACCAGCGGCAATTATCAGCATATTGTTTCCATCACCGCCGATTGCGATGGTGATGCGTTGGTGGTGCTGGTGGAGCCGGAGGGGCCCGCTTGCCATCTGGGCACCGAAAGCTGCTTCGAAAATACCCTTTGGGAAAGCGAGGAGCGCCACGAATTTTCTTTGCAGGGACTAATGAAACTGATCGAAGGCCGCAAAATCGAGAAAAAGGAAGGCTCCTATACCACCTATCTGTTTGAAAAGGGGTTGGATAAGATCCTGAAAAAGGTGGGGGAAGAATCCACCGAGGTGATTATTGCCGCCAAGGATCACGATAAAAAAGAAACGATTTATGAAATCGCAGATCTGACCTATCATCTGATGGTGTTAATGATCGAAGCCGGCATCTCTTTGGAAGAGATTCACGATGAGTTGGCCTCCCGCCATGTGATTGACCACAAGGTTAAGCAGGAAAAAATGACACAATAAGGAGTAAAACAACATATATTTTAAATAACATATATTTTAAATAACATATATTCTATAAATATGTTGCAATTTTTTTATCATTCTGTTATAATTATTTTGCACCATAAGCGATTTAATTTTTGAAAGGAGAACAATTATGCAAAAAGTGTGCAAGCTTTTGGCGTTGCTAATGGCAATTCTGATGCTCGTAACCTTGTCCACCGCTTGTAAAAAGGACGATGGCACCATTGATTTCGGCGACGTAGACGAAGTTGGCGGTGTTGAAGCCGAAGGCGATGAAGACGAAGAGGACGAAGTAGACTCCGGCGACGAAAAAGACGACGGCAAAAAAGAAGACAAAGAAGACAACAAAAAAGAAGACAACAAAAAAGAAGACGACAAAAAAGAAGACAACAAAAAAGAAGATAAGGAAGAAGAAAAGGCTCCTACCACCCAGGATGAGTTGATCCAAAACTATGACGAAACCAAAAAGTATAGTGCTGACTCCAACCCCCTGGTTGCAGAAGCAAAGCCGCTGAACACCGGCATTGCTCCTTCCTTTGATCTTGACACCACCGGCTTTGTTAAGAACAACATCAAACTGAAGGACCTGAAGGGCAAATCCTTTACCCTGATCACCGCTATCATGTACGATACCTTCCAGTATAAGGATGAAAAAGGTAAGCAGGTTGGTGAATGGGAATGGTGGGATGCTCTGAAGAAGGAATACGGTCTGCAGATCAAGTACATCAAATCCCGTTTTGACAAATCTGTTTCTCAGGCTCTTACTTATATGAATGCCGGCAAGGCACTGGATGCGATCCCCACCCACGTAGGTTCCTTCCCAGTAGCTTTGCAGCTGACCCAGCCTCTGGATCCCTACGTAAACATGCAAAACCTGGGTAACTCCCCCGGTGTTGACGTTCAGATCCTGGAAATGACCAAGTGGGGCGGCGGTTATCGCTGCATCAGCCCCATCGGTGCTGTTAACGTTCTGTGGTATAACCAGTCCATGGTTGAAGAATTCAACCTGATTGACCCCCACAAGACCTGGCAGGAAGGCAAATGGAACTGGGATACTTATGCCAGCTTCCTGCGTTCTGTTCCCAAGACCACTTCCTCCGGTAAGAAGTTGTATGCTTATGCTCTTTGCTCCGGTGACGCTTACTATGCTTATGCATTGGCCAATGGTTGCGGTCCTATCGAAATCGACACCAAGGCCAGCGAGCCCAAGCTCATCAACAACTGGACCGATCAGCGTTGCTTGGATGCTTACAATGCATACTCCTCCGTTCTGAAGAGCATTCAGTGCGGCGGTAACTGGGGTTCTATGTATCAAAACGGTGACGTTATGATGATGGATACCCTGAACCTGATGAACGACTTTGATAACTCTGAAAAAGAACTTTATTGCCACACCCACAAATATAACTGGGTACCTTATCCCAAGGGAACCGGCAAGGATGGCCGCGATGCTTGCTTCAGCTACGGTTACACCCTGATGCTGCCCAAGAAGATGAAGAATCAGTCCAACGCTCCCTATGTTGTGAAATTTATGGAGTTGTGGGCAAACCGCTTCACCGAAGCTATCTTCGACTATCAGGCAACCACCAGCTATCTGAGCTTTGACTATGCCGCCCGTAAGGAATACTTTGAGTTCGTAACCAAGAGCACCTACTTCGGTCTGCAGATGAACCAGGCATTCTATCAGCTGGACGATGCTGAAGAAAAGCAGGTTTGGAACGCAATGACTGCCCATAAACCTGAAAAGAATATGGTAACCGAAATGACCAAGGTTGCTAACCTGGTTGAAAAGGCCTGCAAACTGGCTGTTGAATACGGTAACTAATCTCTTTTTAAAATTAAAACAAACCCAAAAGCGCAGTTGGATTTTCCAGCTGCGCTTTTTTATAGTTATTTTTACCAAATCAAATTTTTATCCTTTGTTTAATGTGACGATAAATTATGAACACTTATAAAATTCGCTTGTAAACATTTAGCAGGTATGCTACAATTATTTTGCACCATAAGCGATTTAATTTTTGAAAGGAGAACAATTATGCAAAAAGTGTGCAAGCTTTTGGCATTGCTGATGGCAATTCTGATGCTCGTAACCTTGTCCACCGCTTG
>JAZOXD010000092.1:0-3958 GCA_045659565.1 Eubacteriales bacterium
ATTTGCTGAACCAACAGAAGGAAAAGGGTGTAGCCGTGATCTTCGTGGGCGAAGACCTGGACGTTTTGTTGGAACTTTGCGATCGCATTCTGGTGATCGGCGGCGGTAAGGTGACCGGCGTTGTGGACGGCCGCACCGCCACCAAGGAGCAGGTTGGCCTGCTGATGACTAAAACCGAAGGAGGGGAGCAGGAATGAGCAATAAAGTAAAAAAACATCACGAACCGCTGATCCATATTGTGAAGCGCGATGACCTGACCAACTGGCAAGCTTGGCTGATCCGGGTGGCTGCCATTGTGGTGGGCGTGATCCTGATCGGTGTCATCTCCTCTCTTCTGACCAAGGATAATTTCTTTTCTGTATATGATAGTATGTTCCGGGGCGTTTTCGGACGGATCTTCGAAGGCAAAACCAGTATGCTTTGGAAGTTTGGTCAGGATACGGTGATCCTCCTTTGCCTTGGGCTGGCTGTGGCTCCGGCTTTCAAAATGAAGTTTTGGAACTGCGGCGCAGAAGGTCAGGCTTTAGTAGGTGGTCTGGCCGCTATGTTCTGTATGATTCAGTTCGGCGGAAAGCTTCCTGAAGGGCTTTTGGTTCCCATTGTGATCGTGGCCAGCATTTTGGCCGGTGCTATCTGGGGAATGATCCCCGCCATTTTCAAGGCTCGTTGGAACACCAATGAAACGCTCTTTACCTTGATGATGAACTATGTGGCCACCCAGTTGATTGCTTATTATGTGTATATTGTGGGCGGCGGCTCCAATGTTATTACCCCGGTTTCCACCGGCGCCCTGCCGGTGATCGGCAATATGCAATATTTGCTGAATATTCTGATTGTATCCGTTCTCACCGTTGCAATGTATATTTATTTGAAATATAGCAAGCAAGGCTACGAGATTGCCGTTGTGGGCGAAAGCCAGAACACCGCTCGCTATATTGGTATCAACGTTAAAAAAGTGGTGCTGCGCACCATGATGCTCTCCGGCGCCGTTTGCGGTGTGGCCGGTATGCTGCTAGTTTCCGGTACCGACCATTCCATTAACACCAGTACCGTTGGCGGCCAGGGCTTTACCGCCATTATGGTGGCCTGGCTGGGCAAATTCAATCCCTTTGTTATGGCTTTGATGTCCGCTTTAATCGTGTTCCTGAAAACCGGTACCGCCAAGGTGGCTGACCAAAACTTCTTAAACAGCTCTTTCTCGGATATTTCCGTGGGTCTGGTAATCCTGTTGCTGGTGGGCTGTGAATTCTTTATTCAGTATTCTGTTCGGTTCCGTCGGGCTAAGAAGGAGGTAGAAGCATGATTGTTGAATTTATCAGCAGAGCGATTCTGTTAAGTGTTCCCCTTCTTTACGGTTCCACCGGTGAGATTTTGACCGAAAAATCCGGCCATCTGAATCTGGGTATCCCCGGTATTATGTATGGCGGCGCCATCGGCGGCGTGATCGGTGCATTTCTTTATGAAAATGCCTGCGGCAACGTGGCCGAGAATATGAACCCCTTCCTGGCGATCATCATTCCCTTCCTTACCGCCATTCTCTTTTCGGTATTTATGGGTTTGATTTATAGCTTTATGACCGTTACCTTGCGGGCCAACCAGAACGTGACCGGTCTGGCCCTTACCACCTTCGGGATCGGTCTGGGCAACTTCTTCGGCGGTTCCTTAACCAAATTGGTGGAAAGCGACCTGCCCTCCATCGCCCTGACCAAAACCAGTAAGTTCTTTAAGGCAGAACTTCCCTTTGCCGATAACTTGGGTTGGTTTGGCGAAATCTTCCTTTCTCACGATTTTCTCACCTATCTGGCCATCGCCATTGCGTTGGTTTCTTCCTATGTATTAAAAAGAACCCGGGTGGGTCTGAACCTGCGGGCCGTGGGCGAAAATCCCGCCATCGCCGATGCCGCCGGCATCAATGTTACCTTGTATAAATATATGGGCACCTGCATCGGCAGCGCTGTTGCCGGTCTGGGCGGCTTGCAATATGTAATGGCTTATGCAGATGGTGTTTGGTCCAATAATGCCTTTGGTGACCGTGGCTGGATGGCCATCGCTCTGGTTATTTTCGCTTTGTGGAACCCCAATATGGCCATTGTGGGCTCCTTCCTGTTCGGCGCCCTTTGCAACGCTAATAACTATGTGCAGGGTCTGGGTACCGAAACCCAGGAACTTTTCAAGATGCTGCCCTATGTGGTAACCCTTATTGTACTGATCATCACCAGTATGCGCAAGAAGCGCGAGCATCAGCCTCCCGAGCATTTGGGTCTGCCCTATTTCCGCGAGGAACGGTAAAATTTTTGTTAAAACCCTTGAAAAATCCATTTTTTCTGTTAAAATGTTCAACGGCTGAAAAATAAATAACTGAAATACGCCGTTGTCTTTTGAGACAACGGCATATTTTCGGAAAAGAGGATAATACTATGAAATATGATGTTCTCATTATCGGTGCCGGCCCTGCCGGGATCTTCACCGCATTGGAATTGGTACGCAAGGCCAAAAGCCCCAAAAAGATCCTGCTGGTGGAAAAAGGTCGGGCTATTGAAAATCGGAGCTGCCCCAAGGCTAAAACTAAAAAATGCGTTAACTGTAAGCCCTATTGCCATATCACCACCGGCTTTTCCGGCGCCGGTGCTTTTTCCGATGGTAAGCTTTCTTTAAGCGCCGATGTGGGTGGTGATCTGCCCAATCTGATTGGTTTCGATCGGGCCCAGGAGACCATCGAATACGCCGATGGGATCTATCTGGAATTCGGCGCCGATACCAAGGTGGAGGGTGTCAGCAATCCCGTCGCAGTCAAGGAGATCCGTAAGCGGGCCATTCAGGCCGGCCTGAAACTGGTGGATTGCCCCATTCGTCATATGGGAACCGAAAAGGCCCAGGACATCTATTATGCCATCGAGCAGTATCTGCAAAAAGAGGGCGTGGAGATGCGCTTCAATGTGGAATGCACCGATCTGATTATGGGTGAAAACCGCTGTCTGGGCGCTTATCTTTGCGAAAACGGCGAAACCAAGGAAGTCTATGCGGATCATACCATCGTGGCCACCGGCCGCCGTGGCGCTGAATGGCTGGAAAGCCTCTGTACCGAGCATAATATCGAGCATATGCCCGGTACCGTAGATATCGGCGTACGGGTAGAGGTGCGTAACGAGGTTATGGAACAGGTCAATGAGGTACTTTATGAATCCAAGTTGGTGGGCTATCCTCAACCCTTTAAGAATAAGGTAAGAACCTTCTGTCAAAACCCCGGCGGGTTTGTGAGTCAGGAAAACTATGATAACGATCTGGCGGTGGTCAATGGCCATTCCTATAAGGATCTCAAGAGCAACAACACCAACCTTGCTATCCTGGTTTCCCATAACTTTAATACCCCCTTTAATCAGCCCATTGCTTATGCACAAAAGGTGGGTGAACTTTCCAATATGCTGGCCAACGGCCATATCCTGGTTCAACGCTTCGGGGATATTTTGGATGGAAAAAGAACCTGGCAAAAGGAACTGGACCGCTCCAACCTGAAGCCCACATTACCCGACGCAGTGGCAGGGGATATTACCGCCGCCATTCCCTATCGGGCGATGATGAATATCATCAACTTTATTCAGGCATTGGATCATGTGGTACCCGGCTTTGCTTCCACTGAAACCTTGCTGTATTCCCCGGAACTGAAATTTTATAGCAACCGGGTGACAATGGACGAAGATTTCAATACCAGCGTGGAAGGCCTCCATTGTTTGGGCGATTCCAGCGGCTGGACCCGTGGCTTGATGATGGCATCGGTGATGGGTGTTTTGATGGGCCGTAAATTGGCCGAGGAGAATGAATGAAAGAACTGAAAACAGCAAGTCTGTTTGATCTTTCCCATACCGCCGCCCGCTCCCTTTTGGGGCGGGCGGGTTATCCCTGGGTAGCGTTAGGCGGGATCGCCGCCCTGTTCCGGGCACTGGGCCCCGGACTGGGTTCT
>JAZOXD010000093.1:0-7296 GCA_045659565.1 Eubacteriales bacterium
GGTGCAACACGATATGGATACCTCCCCCCTGGGGGATCCCGTGGGTTTGCTTTCCGGCATTAATCGGGTGCAACTCCCCGCCCACGAAGGCCTGGCCGCCCAATTTAAGGCCGCCGCCGATGGCTTGGGCATTTCTGCCATGATGGGCACGGTTGCTTCCGGCGATCAGTTTGTGGCATCACCCAAGAAAAAGGAATGGATCGTGGATCAGTTTGGCGCCGCCTGTTGTGAAATGGAGGGCGCCTCCATCGGCCAGGTCTGTTATGTGAATCAAGTGCCCTTTGTGATCCTGCGGGCTATTTCCGACGGAGCAGAAGAAGACGCCAAAATGGATTATCCCGCTTTTGCCGCCAAGGCTGCGGAACAAAGCGTTAAAATTTTGAAAAAGACGTTGGAGGACCTCAAATGAATCTTTTAGAAATGGCAAAAGAAAAAAAGGTATTGCTGGTGGCCCATCGGGGCGTTTGCGGCGGGAATATCCCTTGCAATTCCCTGCAGGCTTTTCGGGCGGCCCTGAATATGGGCGCCGATATGGTGGAATTGGATGTGGAAGCTTCTTTGGATGGGGAACTCTTTGTTCAGCATCCCGGGATGGAAAAGGTGCATTTGCGGATGCAGGATCGGCTGAAAAAATTCCCCGCTTCTATGGTGGAAAATTTCCATCTTTCCAATTGGGATCTTTGTCGCACCGAATGGAAGATTCCTCGGCTGGAAGAAGCCCTTACGCTGTTGAAGGGCAAATGCCTGATTAATATTGATAAATTCTGGGATCATCCCAAAGAGATCTCTGCCCTGATCCGCAAATTGGGGATGGAGGATCAGATTCTGATCAAAACCGCCGATAAGCCCGAATATCTGGATGCGGTGGAGCAATACGCCCCCGATATCCCCTATATGACCATTGCCAAAGAGGAAGATACCGTTTCTGAAAATATTATGAAACGGAATATTAACTACGTGGGTGTGGAAGCCCTGTTCACTCGGGATGACGCCCCCATCGCCTCCAAGGAATATCTGGATCAGATGCACGCCGCGGGAAAAATCGTTTGGGCTAATGGCCTGGTTTATAATTACGAAGCGGTTCTGGCCGCCCATCATAACGACGATATTTCTATGTATGACGACCCCGAAAAGGGTTGGGGCTGGTTGGCAGACCGTGGCTTTGATCTGATTCAGACAGACTTTTTGCTCCCTTGCCGCCTGTTCCTGGAAGAAACGGGAAGGAGAAATAAATGAACGTACAAATCCTTCACCGTATCGAAGGAGCGAAAGCCGCCACGGGCATTGCGGTGATTATTGATGTTTTTCGGGCTATGACGGTGGAAACCTACTTAATGAACGCCAAGGCAGAACGAATCATCCCCGTGGGCGACGTGCAGATCGCCTTTGATTATAAGGCAAAGCATCCCGATGCGGTGCTTTGCGGCGAACGGGGTGGCGTCATTATCGAGGGATTTGACTATGGCAATTCCCCCTCCCAGCTGGAAGGGGTGGATCTGGCGGGTAAAACCGTGGTTCATACCACCAGCGCAGGAACCCAGGGCATTGCCAACGCCACGCGGGCAGAGGAAGTGATAACAGGCAGTTTGGTAAACGCCCAAGCGATTGTGGATTATATCAAGGCCAAGAATCCCCAAACCGTTTCCCTGGTATGTATGGGCCTGGGGGCAAAAACGGAAGCCTTTGAGGATACCCTTTGCGCCGAATATATCAAAAGCCTTTTGGAAAACGATCCCCTGCCCGACCTTTGGGAACGAATCGAAGGGCTGAAACAGACCACAGGGGCCAAGTTTTTTGATCCCGCCCGCCAAAGCGTGTTCCCCCAACGGGATTTTGAACTGTGCGTTAAGGTCAATACGGTCCCCTTTGTGCTGAAGGTGGAACAAGACCCCACCGACGGCCTTACCCGTGTGATTCGGATCGACGTGTAAAAAAATGAGTTGAAGGTTTATCCTTCAACTCATTTTTAATATTAAACGTCAATGACCATCCCGTCGGATGCCAGCAGTGTAGGAATTTCTGTGGTTCTTTGGAAATTATAGGCTGTGGCAAACTGCTTTTTGGAAATATGGTTGATGCAAAGCTTTTTGGGCGGGTGCTTTTCAAAGATGATACCGTAGCGGTCGGCGGGGAAGTGGCCCAGCTCGCAAACGGCCAGATCCAGCTGATCTTCCAAAATCTCGTAATGGAATTCCTTTTCCGGCTCTCTGGAAAAATCGCCGGAGAAGAAGACCCGCTTGCCCTCGGCCTCTAAAAGATAGGAGAAGGTGGGGGTTACGTCGGAATGCTTGGTGGGGTAGGCGGTCACCTTCAGCACCCCGTCGTCAAAGATCTCGCCGGGTTGAACTTCGTGGAACTTCAGGGGGCGTGGCTCTCTGATGCCGCCGTTACAATTACGCCAGGCCTCTAATGCCTGAACAGATTTTTTCATATCGGGGGGCAAAAAAATGTCCGGATCGGCCTCCTTGGCGTAGTTGCTGTGAAGCCGCTCATAATAGGAGGGCAGGCCGTCGGTATGATCCCGGTGCATATGAGTAACGAACAGGGCGTTGATCTCCGCAATATTGATGTTGCGGTTGGCCAACTGCTCGATCAAAATGGTGCCGATGTCGATGATATATTTTTTGGCTCCGATCTCCACCAGAGTGCAGGAACACTTCATGTTCGCCCCGGGAGAGCCGGAGCTGCTGCCGAAAAAGGTAATACGCATATTTTTTCTCCTTTATGGTTTCTTACCTTTATTATACTACTTTTTAAAGTTTATGCAAGAAAAATATCTTGCCATTTTGGCGGGGGAATGATATAATTCAAGCCAAAGAACAGGGATGGTGAAATGAGAACATCCCCGCCTGCCGGGGTCCCGGATTATAATAAAATTGAAAAGATCAAAATAAACAGGAGGAACTTATGGTTAAAGATCATTTGAAAAATTGGAAGCAATACGAAACCTTGCATCCCCTCTTTCCCAAGGCTTTTGCATTTATTCAGAAAGCGGTGGAGGAAAACTTCGCCGTGGGGAAATATGAATTAGAGGGCAAGGAACTTTATGCAATGGTCCAGGAATACGATACAAAAACCGATGACGCAACCAAAACAGAAGCCCATCGGAAGTATATTGATATTCAGTTCCTGGTTTCGGGCAGGGAATGTATTCAGGTTTTTGATATGGAACAGGCCGTTCCTCTTGCGGAATTCGACGGGGAAAAGGACGTTGGATTTTATCAGAACGATGCCAACGCCACGGCGTGTATTTTGCAGGCGGGGGATTATTGTATCCTGTTCCCGTGGGATGCCCACCGCCCCGGGATGTGTTTAAATAACCTGCCCGCCCCCGTGAAAAAGATCGTTGTGAAGATTAAAATGTAAAAAAATTGAGCCGATGAAGTTCGGCTCAATTTTTTTATGCATTATGCAAAGGCTTGTTCAATCTTTTCCCGCAGGTTTATCAGATAATCGGGGTGGGTGGGATAATGGACGAAATCAAAGGTTCCGTCCGTATCTTCCATAATCAGTTTTTCCGTGGCCTCCCGCCCGAATTTCTTTTCGTAAAGTTTCAGGGCGCGCAGATCGTCCATGGCTTCCCGCAGGGCGTTAATGCGGATAGATTCCCAGGCAGTTCCGTCGGTGCCGGGGTATACCAGGAAGCAATCGCCGGAGGGGGTGAAAAATCCGCCGTCGGGATAACCATAGGGGTCCAGAACACTGCGGGAATGGCAGGAATTATAGAAGTTATAACCCCAATGGAGGAAGGTCTTGATGTTATAAAGATACAACTGAACCCCCAAAATCCGTGTTCTGCGGGTAGGCATAGCGATGGAACGGTCCGAAACCCCGTTTTTACCGCCGCCGCAGTAATAGGTCATCAGATTAGAAACCCCGGCCTCAAAAAAGGTTTTTACGTTGCGGGTGTTGGGCACGGGGGTATCCAAAACGCCCTTGCTATAGAATTCAAAATCCGAAAGGGCGTCAATGATGGGGTATCCTTTTACGTAGGGGGCCACCATTTCTTTGCATTTTTTATAATGTTCCAATTGTGTGATCTTTGGTTCATCGGAAATATGGAAGAAGAGCCTGTTATCCAGCCCCCGCTTTTTGAATTCAGCGACCACTGCGGGCAACATCTGGGCCAGAAAGGCTTTGTATTCGGGGCCCATGGCATCGGTGTGCCAACCGAAGTATTTTTTCTTCCGTCCATTCACCTTCACAATGATCTTGGGGGCCGCTGCGGCGCCCCATTGGGTGAATAAATGGGCAATTTCAAAATATTCCCCGCCACAGCTCAGATACAGGTCGATCCAACGGTGGAGTTTTTCAAAACCGAATTGATATTTGTCCTTACCCACCAGTTCAATATCCAAAAGTTGGGTGGTCAGGCGTTCCCCGCCCACGTAAGTATCCAACTCGGGGGTGAAGATGGGGGTCAGGATCATATTGATGCCGTTGCGAACGGCGGTGCGCATATAGCTTTCAATCAGTTTCCAATGCTTTTCGCTGAAGGCTTTTACGTGGTAATGGTTAGCGATGCAATCGGTATAAAACCATTCGGTGTGCACCAATTCCTGCTTGGGCAGTTCTGCATCCAACACCTGAACCTTTCCGTTAACGGCGCCCAGAATCTCTTGGGTCTTGGGATGAAGAATCGAAAGGGAGATATCGTAATTCCCCGGGGCAAAGCCTTGGGGCAGTTCAATGTCCACCCAAAGGGCGTGGGTCTGATTATGGGGCAGGGAAACGGCGTTGGGATAGATCAGGGGCCGCAGCAGATCCGGGTAGGCGCCGGGCTCGGTGGTGATAAATTCCCCTTCTGCGGGAACGTTGTAGGTGGGATACATATTCAAAACGTTGGAAACCAGCCGAACTTGGGCATAGGGGGCCAAGGTTCCGCCCAGCTGAATCGGCGCCCAGCGGATCAGGTTAATATCTAAATGTTCGGCCCGATAAGCCACCTGGAAGGAAAGACGCTGGTTGCGGAACATCCGAAAAAAGGTCTTTTCCGGTTTGCTCTCCGGCAGATCGTTGTAAAAGCACTTCTCCAGCGAGGAGATCATTTTCATCTGTAGGGTGATCATTGTCATACTCCTTTATCGTTGTTACGTATTATTTTATTACATCTTCTGCCGCTTTTCAAGAAAAAAACGCAAAATTTGCCATTGGCCTTCTTATACCGGCGATGAACCTCGGGCAAGGATCTTGTGCCGGATGGTTGGGAAATAGAACAAGAAAACAAAAAATGACACCACCCGATTGGGTGGTGTTTGTTTTGCGCTCGTAGTACAAAAATGCAACTTGTACCATCATTCAAATTCTTCAAGAGACCATGAGTCTCTCCAATAGATCAAAGGCATTTCGCCCTCAAAAACAATCGGCAAAAATACGCATTCAGCTCGGGAAACGTCCTGCTTCATACATCCATAAATAACATTATAGTTATGTTCTAATTCACGCACAGTTGCATGATGCTGTTCCATGCTTTCACCGTGAAATCTTTTATAATAGCAATCTCTGATTTTTTCATACGGAACGTGCATATAATCAGGAAGCCATCTGTCGGCTAATGCAATATACAGATCTTTCTTTCCGGGAACCTTGAACACACTTCTTATCTGAGAATGGAACGATGTTTGGGTTTCATCACCTACGTGTGGATCACCTAAGGTTTTATATTCGCCAAGATGGCTGCCGACCGCTATTTCAGAAGGATTGGGAAAAAAAGCTGTTGTCCCTGAAGTAATCAAATAATCCTTCCCATCTCGATAAAAGTATGACGGTGCCTCCCTGTTAAAGGGTACTCCCTCGGGACGTTCTAATATGGAAGTATATTTACCGGTCGTAGCTGTATAATCTTCGGTAAGCTCTCCGCAGATTATGCGCTTGTGCGGATTGTTAAAGTAAATGTACGCCTTGCCTTCCTCTGTTACTGCAATATCAAAATCTCCAATAGTCAAGCCACAAGGAAAAAATCCTTCTCCGGTAAAATGATAAGGCCCAAACAATGACTCAGACACTAATGTATAAGCCTTTTTTTCATTCATTTCAATCAACCAACACACCCATGTATCGGACTTTGGGTTATATACAATACAAGGTGCATCCATAGTTTTTCGTGGATATAAGGGGGAGTTAACGTCGGTCTCATCAGGCGGGATAATGAGACCCACCTCTTTCCAATTGTAAAGATCCTCAGACTCATACATTTTGATGCCCCAGTGCCAAATTCCCCTGCCGTTAGAAAACTCTTTATTGCTTCCGTATAAATAGTACTTGCCGTTGTAATAAAGAATACGTGTGTGCTGCGCGTGCATACGCCTTCCGTCAACATCATACATGGGCATGCCATTTCTAATAAAATGATTTGTTGTTTTCATTTTCTCCCCCTAATCATTAGACGTTTTCGGAACAAATTCCTTCTCCACGTTTCTAAGGTCAGGTATCATTGTACTATTATTCTTTTCATTTGTCAACAACCGGGCTTACTCGCTCCAAAAAACACGAAAAGACCTTGAAATTCAATGACTTTTGTGTCAGGGTGCGAAATTGATGCCGACTTAATTGCAACTCATAAAATCACGCTGAAAGGCGTGTATTTCATCAATTCCGTAAGGAATTGCATATACCTTCGGTGAATGACGGGCTAACGCCCTAATTGCATCAAAGCGTACGCTTTGTATATCATCATTGCGAAAGTATTTTTTATGCACACCTACAGGTGTGATGAGATACAACACGGCGTTGCCGTGTTGATGATATTCAGCCTGCGGCTGATGATATGCCGTTGCTTTCGCAATGGATAAAAAAATCTCGTTCCGAAGAACGAGATTTTTTGGCTCCCCCTGTTGGACTTGAACCGTTTGTGCAAACTGCTATAAGGCTACAATGCCGAGCGTTTGCGGGGGCGACCATTGCGGTGCCCGACTCTGTCTGCGCAAGCCGCGTTTGCTTGCCAATCGTCGACCGCTGCTGCTCCTTATTGCTCGCTTCATCGTCCACAGGACGCGCTTATATCGAAAAAACATCCAGTTTGTACAAACTGCTTAAAGGCAACAGTTTGAAACGTTTGCGGGGGCGACGTTTGCAACATCGACGTATTCAGCGCGTCTTACGACGCTCGATATCCGCCGTGTTGCGGCACCAGCTAACCTGCTCCCTTCATCCGCCACCGGCGGCGGTCGCAGTCGCAACTACCGACTTCGCTTGACGCTCAGCCGGTGAGACACGATATTGATCGAGTTCTTGGTGATTTAAATCATCAAGGCAAAATAAAAGACACACCATTTGGTGTGTCTTTTATTTTGGCTC
>JAZOXD010000094.1:0-1271 GCA_045659565.1 Eubacteriales bacterium
GAGCGTAAAACACCCCCGAAATGATCGGCAAATTTCTGCCCGCCCAGGGTGATCCAGGCCAGACTCTCTTGTTTTAGATGAACACAAATTTGGTATTCTTCCTCAATAGGGTATACCACGGGGTAAGAGCAATAGTCTTTATGTAATTCCATTGTTATGCACCTTTTTAAAAAGAGGGAAGTTCCCCTTCTTCTATGATTTCACGATCCTGGTTGATGAATTTATAAGCGCACCCTGCCTCGTCAAAGGTCAGCTGGGTGCCCGTATAGGCTACCACGGTGGGATCTTTTTTGTTTTTGGGGTCGCCCACCAAAATAATAGGGCAGGCCTGGCCCAATTGGTCCCATTCGCAACCGGGTTGTAACACCATGTTTTTGTGAAAATGGCCGCTGATCATCCCTGTGGGCTTAATCTCTTCCCGCAGGATGCGGGCCCATTCTGCATAAAGATCTGTTTCAATGTTAAAGGGGGGGTTGGGTACGTGGGTAAAGGGATGATGGCATAATACCAGGCGATGTTTGATGGCGGGGTCTTTGTATTCCCCCTTGGCGGCCACCTCTTTTAAAAATGCGGTTTCTGCCAGGCGGAAGGGATGGAAGCAGGCGGTGTGGTCGTATTCCACGTTCACGTCGGGCTTGTCCTCGCCACAATCCAGCACCAGGCACCAAAGATCCCCTGCGCGGAAGGTGAAATAAGTGCGCCCATCTTTGTGGGGGATACAACAACCGAAGTTTTCTGCAAAAGCTCCGCGGCAATCGTGGTTCCCACGGGCAAAGAAGGTGGGAATTTCACCCTTGGTCACCGTGCCCGCCAGTTCCAATAACTGGTATGCCCCTGTTTCGGTTTGGCAAGAATCGGGGATATCCCCCAACAGCATCAGGCCGTGGATGGGTTGTTCCGCCCCTTCAAAGGCCATCAGACCCCGCGCAGGGTTGCTGTGTACGTCGGAAGCGCAGAAAAAACGTGCTTTCCCTGTGGGCAGGGGGCGGAAGGGGAAGGTGACCGAAACCGTATCTTCGCTTTTGGGAAAGTAGGGGGTGCGGTCAATAACGGCACGGGTGTGGATGGTATAACTTTTTTCAGCATCCAGCAAGGCCTTGGGCACGGTAAACTTCCGAATCAATCCCTCAGAGCGTAAAACACCCCCGAAATGATCGGCAAATTTCTGCCCGCCCAGGGTGATCCAGGCCAGACTCTCTTGTTTTAGATGAACACAAATTTGGTATTCTTCCTCAATAGGGTATACCACGGGGTAAGAGCAATAGTCTTTA
>JAZOXD010000095.1:0-5104 GCA_045659565.1 Eubacteriales bacterium
CCGCCTTTCCAAGGGAAAGGACGGGTCAGTCGAAGCAGCCGCAAAGGCGGGATAGCCTTTGCGGACTGTGAAGTCGGTCAGCACGATGGTTTTGCCGTTTGGTGCCCGGGGCAGCCGGCAAAAACCGAGAGCGCACCGTTACCGGTCACTACTGCAATCAGGCAGAAATAGGAGGCAGGCCCAAAGGGCTCTGCCTCTTTTTTGGTGTTGGTGACACGGTCTTGACCCGCCTTTCCAAGGGAAAGGACGGGTCAGTCGAAGCAGCCGCAAAGGCGGGATAGCCTTTGCGGACTGTGAAGTCGGTCAGCACGATGGTTTTTATCAAAAATAAATCAGCCCTGCGGGAGATAGTTTATTCCCGCAGGGCCGTTGTTTTAAATTGCAATTACCTTGGTTTGTTCCCCCTTGGAAGGGGGAACACGAGGCATTCGCTAATGCCTCGGAGGGGGTTAGGCTTCGAACTGTTCAAAAATGCAAAGATATCCTTCTTTTACAGCCGTTTGGTAATCCTCTTTATTCCGGAGGGTCCAGGTGACGCCTTGGATCTTCCAAAGGCTGCGGCAGAGGCGGTTCTGGAGGCAATTGCGGTCCCGGAACTTAATGGCCACGAAATCCGGCTTTGTGAACAGGTTAAAGCTCATGGCTGTCAGCAGGATCCGGGTGGGCAGCTTCAGGCCGGAGGGATCCTTCATAAAATTCTGGGTCAGCTGCCCCCGGGTGATCTCCGGGCGGTTTTGCCGCAGCCAGATCAAAGGTCGGGGATCAAAGGACTCAATGCAATAGGGGCCTTGATAGCTTTCTAAGGCCTGCAGTACCGCCTTGCAAAGGGCGGGGGCATTGCTTTTGCATTTTAATTCAATGACCAGGGGCACTTGCCCGTTCACCAATTGCAAAAACTGTTGAAAAGTGGGGATGGGCTCTTGGGAGGCCTCCAGCTGATAATTTTTCAGTTCATCTGTGGTCAATTCCTCGATGATGCCTTCAGCCCCGGTGGTCCGGTTCAGGGTATGATCGTGGAACACCGCCAGCCCGCCATCTTTCAAAAGATGCACATCCAGCTCGATGCCGTAGCCTTTTTCGATGGCCGCTTGGAAGGCGGCCATACTGTTTTCCGGCACGGTGGGCTTATGGTGAAAGCCCCGATGGGCGATGGGTACGTTTTGAAAAGTCTTGAACCGCCGGGGTTCCCGCCGACCGCCCAGAGAAAGGAAATAAACCAGTGCCAATGCCGGCAGAACGATAATCAGAATCATCCAACCCATAGATTAATCCTCAACATCAAAGGCATCCAGCCCGGTCTTGGCTTCCACCTTGTTGTCGCCGTGACGTACAAAGCACATGGTCACAAAGGAAAGGGTCACAAAGATCGCAGAATAGATAAAGAGGATCTTATAGCCCACATTCTGCAACAGGAAGCCCGCCAGAATGGGGGTAACGATCTGGGCGGCCATACTGAAGGTATAGTAAAGGCCGGTGAATTTACCCACATCACTGCCGGCGCACATTTCCACCACCATGGGCAGGCTGTTCACGTTGATGGAGGCCCAAGCCACACCCACCAGCGCAAAGATTACGAACAAAATGGGGTTAAAGCTGTTGAAAAACAGTGTAAATACAAAACCGGAGGCAAAGCAGGCAGCCAGCAGAATTACGCCGAACATAATGGTCTTGCGGCGGCCCAACTTACTGGCGATGGCGCCCACGGGGATATAGCTGATAATGGCGCCCACGGTGGCCACGGTCAGGCAAGCGGAGGCAGAGCCTCCCTCCATATTCCAGACCTCCTTGGCATAGGTGGTGAACCAAGTGCTGACGCCGTTATAGCCAATAAACCAAAGGGCGATGGAGCAAAGCAGGAAGATCAGGCTCCGTTTTACCTCTTTGGGCATTTTTGCCTTTTTGCCAGGTTCTTCGGCAGCAACGGTCAGGGTTTCTTCGGGGTGGGCCCGCTCATAGGCGGCCTGTTCTGCGGCCAGCTTGGGCTCGTCCACAAACAACATTAACACCAGCAGAGCCGCCAGCATAATGCCCGCCACAATGGCAAAGATGGGGAAATAATTGATATGCTCCAACCCCTCGGTGCGGGAGGCGGAATAAAGAATGGTGGTCAGGATCAGATAAATTACCCCGCCCACGGCGCCCATCAGATTGATGATGGCATTGCCCTTGCTCCGCAGGGGCTTGGGGGTTACATCCGGCATCAGAGCAACGGCAGGACTGCGATAGGTGCCCATTGCAATCAGCAACAATCCCAAAATTACAACAAACAACACCAGCTTATAAAAAGCAGGCTGAGCAAAATAACTGTTGTCCAGCAAGGGCAGAATCAGCATCAGGGCTGATGCAACCAGAGTCCCCACCAGAATAAAGGGGCGGCGTCGGCCCAGTTTGCTGCGGCAACGGTCCGAAAGCCCGCCGAAGAAGGGCAACAGGAACAAAGCCAGGATGTTATCCGAGGCCATAATGGCGCCGGAGGCGGTCTCCGGCATATCAAAGGTTTCTTTAAGAATCAAAGGTACCAATCCGTCATACATCTGCCAGAAGGCGCAGATGGAAAGAAAGGCAAAGCCCACTAAAAGGGTGCGTTTGGTGTTTAACTTCATAATCGATCTCCTGTTTATTTAATCATATTTTTAAAGGTTTCCAGGTCCGTGCTGCGAGAGATATACTTCCGGTTGATCAGTAACGGATCGCTTCCGGTTATATAGGTGCTGCCGCTCATCAACAGGCCGAATTGATAATGCCGGGCGGTTGCATTCAAGGACGCGGGGGAATATTTGCCGGTGGGGTAGCAAAGCACAAAGGATTCCTTGCCGGTGATCTTGGCCAGATCCTTTTTGGATTGCAACAACTCATATTCCAAACTTTCGTCGTTCAGGGAACTAAGATAAGGGTGGGTCACCGTATGGCTTTGGAAGGAAACCAGTCCGCTGGCGGCCATCTCCTTGATTTGTTCCTCTGTCAGATAGTTTTTCTCACCGATGCTACCGGTAATCATAAATATTGTAACTTTTACATTATATTTTTGGATCAGGGGGAACAGATCGGTATAATTATTTTCGTAACCGTCGTCAAAGGTCAGCAAAACCGGGTGCCGGAATTGGTCTGCCTGGGCCAGGTCTTCAAAGAAAATGGGGGTATAGCCGTTTTCGGAAAGATATTGCAGTTGCTTTTCCAACTCCGCAGGGGAAACAAACAGGGAGGGAATTCCCCAAAGATCGTCCCCCACCGCATGATACATCAAAGTGGGCACCCGCACATCCTTGGGCAGTTCGGTTGTCAGGGGATATTGGGTGTAATAGATGGTCTTGGCCGCCTCGTCCGTAAAGGGATGGTAGCCCAACGGTTCCAACAGGTCGCCGATGGGTACATACCATTCTTTGCCGGTGTACAGCGATTTCAGGTGATTGGCGGGCAGATCCTGTCCCGCCGCATAATAATGGGTAACCCCCTTGATGGTCAGAGAAGCCACGTGGCTTTCTACCCCGGAGCCATCCACCAGATAGCCGCCAAAGGCATTCTTCAACTCCTTCAGGTTGTAAAAAAGCCCTTCCTCGGTTTCCCGCAGGTCCTCCATCGGAACGCCGTTGATGTATACGGCTTGGGTTGCCTTGGCGGGCTCGGCATCGTAAACCGGCTGAACTTCCGGCACGGTGGAGGTGGTGGGGCGTTTACACCCGGAAAGATTAAAAATAAGTAAAATTACGCAGAAAAATAATGTAATCCGTTTCATTTTTTTCTCCTTTTATTTTTTCCACTGGATATCATAACAGAATTTTACCCAAAAGGCAAGTTTTTAAGCCCCTTCCCTTGTTTTAATTAATAAAATATGTTAAAATGAGGCAAAAAGAAGGGTGAGGTGAGAAAAATGACCTATGATGTGGTGGTGGCCGGCGGTGGAGCCGCAGGGCTGTCCGCCGCTATCTGCTATCAGCGGCAGCGGCCCAAGGCCAAGGTTCTGGTGCTGGAAGCCTTGGATCGGGTGGGCAAAAAACTGATTACCACCGGCAACGGCCGTTGCAATATCACCAACGGCAAGGCCACCCTTACCCATTACCACAGCCGTTCGCCGGAACTGGTCAAGGCGGTATTCGACCGTTATTTTGTGAAGGATACGGTGGAATTTTTCAAATCCTTGGGCGTGGACATTGTTTTTGAAGAAGACGGCCGGGCTTACCCCGCCTCCTATCAGGCGGCGGGCGTGGTGGACGCTTTAAGGTTTGCCGCCGAGGAGCTTGGGGTGGAACTTCGTTGCGATTGCCGCCTGACGGATTTTGGGCGGGGGCAGGAACTGAAACTGCAAACCACCCAAGGCCCGTTGCGGACCCAAAACTTGCTGTTGGCCGGCGGTCTTTTGAGCGGGGGCCCCAAGGTGGGAAGCGATGGCTCTATTTTGAAGCTGTTGAAGGAGAAAGGCTTTCGCACCGTAAAGACTGCCCCTGCCATTGTGCAGTTGAAAACCGACACCACCCTCACCCGCCAGCTGAAGGGCATTAAATGGAACGCCGATTGTGCCATCTGTCGGGAAGGCAAGGCCCTTCGGACCGAATACGGCGAGGTTTTGTTCACCGAATATGGTCTTTCCGGCCCGCCTATTTTACAAATTTCCCGCTTTGCGTCGGAACCGGGCCGATGGGAAGTGCGGTTGGATCTGTTCCCGGGCCGTTCTTTAAAGGAATTAACGGCGGCGCTGTTTGAACGGCGCACCCTTTTGGCCGGCCGCCCGGCGGAGCAGTTTCTCTCCGGGCTGATCCATAAACGGATCGGGCTGGTATTGATCAAGGAAGGGGGTATTTCCCTTTCTGCCCCCGTCAGCACGATTTCTGACGGGCAACTGAAGGCTTTGGCGGGGCGCCTGAAGGCCCTCTCCTTCCCGGTGACCGGAACCACCGGCTTCCCCAATTCTCAGGTGACGGCCGGCGGCATTGCCGGGGATGAAGTGGATTTCAAAACTTTGCAATCCAAGCGGGTTAAGGGTCTGTTTCTGGCCGGGGAATTATTGGATGTGGACGGAGATTGCGGCGGGTTTAATCTGCAATGGGCCTGGAGCACCGGAATGTTGGCCGCCGAAGGGATGAATCGACATTTAGGAGGAAAATAAAAT
>JAZOXD010000096.1:0-15620 GCA_045659565.1 Eubacteriales bacterium
AGTGTTTGCGAAATCAAATAGATGCCTTGCGGTACCGTGATGACTCTTGTTCCGGAATCTAATGCGGTTTGAAACGCAATATAATCATCGTGAACGCCATCCCCAAAAGCACCAAACTCTAAAACAGACTTTCTCATTTGCGTAATCCCCTTTAATTGTTTCGTTAAAGTATTCTTGCATATTGTGTAGATTATATCATGTCATTTTAGATTATTCAAGTCTAACATCGGCCCTACTATTTAGTTCAAGTCCTCTCCAAAGGTCGTTTTCGAGAAATGATATCTTTTGAATTCAACTTTGAAAAGAGGTAAGAAAAAACCCAGAAACCGTTGTGGTTTCTGGGTTTTCCGAACCGATATCTAAATCGGTTCGCAATGTTGGTTGCGGAGGGAGGCCTTGACCCTCCGGCCTCCGGGATACTCTGTTTTAAAAGTCTGCCTATCTCTTTTGCCTGTTGGAAACAGAAGGGTTGATCAACTGCTCCTTTGCAACATCAGCATATCCTTCGCGAGCCGTTGTTCGCTCGGTATCTGCTGTGTTGCGGCAGCTGCTGAACCGCTCCCTTCATCTGCCCCCGGCAGCGGTCGCAGTCGCAACCCCACGAGCAACGCTCGTGGGAGAGCATAACCCGGAAAACCGGAGGTTCAAGCCCCGACGAAACCAAAAGAAAAATCCTCATCCACCGAATGGTGAATGAGGATTTTTTGGTTGCGGAGGGAGGACTTGAACCTCCGGCCTCCGGGTTATGAGCCCGACGAGCTACCAACTGCTCTACCCCGCGATATCTGTTTGGTGCTTATATAGTATAGCAACCTTTTGGTGCTTTGTCAAGCCTTTTTTAAAAAAGAGTTTTTTCTAAAAAAACTTGCAAATAGGTTTCGGTAATTCTATAATATAAGGTAACGATATTATATCCATTTTTCATTAAAAATATGCAAAATACGGAGGTTTTTTAAAATGGCAAAAATCAAACCTGAAGGGCCTATGGCTCCTTTTCAAATGGCAGGCAATTTATATTTCGTGGGCACCTATCCGGCATCTTGTCACCTGATCGATACCGGTGACGGTCTGATCCTGATCGACGTGGGTTACGAGCACACCGGCGATATCGTTTTGGAAAATATGAAAACCCTGGGTTTTGATCCCAAGGACGTGAAATACATTTTTCTTTCCCACGGGCATTACGACCATTCCGACGGAGTGCCCAAGATCTTGGAGCATGCTGATGCTCAGGTTTTATTGGGCGAGGAAGATTTGCGCTACCTCAAGGGCTTTACCCCCACTCGCTACTTTAAGGATGGGGAAGTGATCGCCCTGGGGAACACCGCCATCCGCTGTGTTCACACTCCCGGGCACACCATGGGCACCTATTCCTTCTTCTGGGATGTGGAAGTGGACGGCAAGACCGTTCGGGCCGGGATGTTCGGCGGTGCCGGTTACAATCAATTGAAAAAGTCCTATCTGGATCCTTTGGGGCTTTCTTATCAGCAACGTCGGCACTATTTTGAAACCCTGGATCTGCTGCGGGGTGAAAAGGTGGAGTTGATGGTGGGGAACCACGCCTGGAACAACGATACCTACGGCAAGTATCTGCAGTTGGAGACCGCCGAGAGCAATCCTTTTGTGGACAACGGCGAACAATTCCTGGCCTTTTTGGATCAGTGCGAGGAAAAATTGATGGGGGTTTTTGCCGGAGAGCACGAAACGGAATTCGTGAACTACGCCCATCGGGGCGCCAGCGAATATCTGCCCGAAAATACGTTCCTTTCCTTCTATAACGGCATCGCTATGGGCGCCAACGGCATCGAAACCGACGTTCAGCGCACCAAGGACGGAAAATTGGTGTTATTCCACGACAAGACCCTGCTTCGGGTCACCGGGCAGGAGGGCGCCGTTGTCGATTATACCTTCGAGGAATTGCAGGAATTCCGGGTCTGCCACGAAGGGTTGGAAGATAAAATCCCACTTTTGGAAGAATTTTTGCAAAAATTCGGTTGGCGGGATCTGACCTTCGCCATCGAACTGAAAGCGGCGGGCTGCGAAGAAGAAGTGGCGGACCTGATTCGCCGATACAATCTGGTAAATAAGGTGGTTGTAACCTCCTTTAAGTTTGATTATATTGCCAAAATCAAGGCCTATGCGCCGGAGATTCGGGTGGGTTATCTCACCAAAGAGGACGGGGATGACGTTGTTGAAAAACTGATCGCGATCGATGCTTCCGAGATCTGCCCCCTGGCATCCTTGGTGACCCGTGAAAAGGTGGACCATTGGCACCGTATGGGCCTTCGGGTGCGGGCTTGGGGCGTGACCCAAAGCAAGTATATGAAGGACGTTTACGATGCAGGGGCAGACGGAATGACCGTGAATTTCCCCGATTGGCTCACTCGCTATATCAGCCGTGTGAAGGAGTAAGAATGAAGCATTTAGACGATTGTCTGGTGGTGGGGGTATCTTCTCGGGCTCTCTTTGATCTGGAACGGGAAAACGCCATCTATGAGCAAGAGGGTGTGGAGGCCTATTCCGCCTATCAAAAAGAACACGAACTGGAGATTTTGCAGCCCGGCACCGCTTTTCAGCTGGTGAAGGCTCTTTTGGCTTTGAACAAGACCGGCGAGCCCCGGAAGACAGAGATCATCATTATGAGCCGCAACAGCGCCGATACCAGCCTGCGGATCTTTAATTCCTTGAAATATTACGGCCTTGATGTGACCCGGGCCGCTTTGGCAGGTGGTCGGGGGCTGGCGCCTTATTTAACGGCCTTTCAGACCGATCTGTTTCTTTCTGCCGATCAGGGAGATGTGCAGCAGGCGGTGGATGCCGGAGTTGCTGCCGCCCGGATCTATACCCAGAACATCCCGGCCCCCGGTTGCGAACTGGACCAGATCCGTATCGCCTTTGATGGGGATGCGGTATTGTTCTCTGATGAATCGGAGCGGATTTATCAGGAGCAGGGCATCGATGCCTTCCAGCGCAATGAAGAACTCAATGCCCGTAACCCCCTGCCGGAGGGGCCTTTTGCTAAGTTTTTAAAGACGATATCAAGCCTGCAGCAGGAATATTCCGGCGATCAAAGCCCGATCCGCACCGCTCTGGTTACTGCACGTGATGCACCCGCCCATGAGCGGGTGATCCGTACCCTGCGGGCTTGGGATGTGCGTATCGACGAGGCGTTCTTTATGGGCGGTGTCCCCAAAACAGATATTTTGAAGGCCTTTGGGGCTCATATCTTCTTTGATGACCAGGCCTGCCATACCGATCCTGCGGCCCAGGTTGTCCCTTCGGCCCAGGTGCCCTATAAAAAACGATGATCCGGGTATATTTGAAAACCGGCTTTCTCCCGGGGGAAGAGCATCAGGTGGCTTTGGAACTGCTGGAGGCGGCCTGCGGGAAACCGTTGGAACTGAAAAAAGACCCCGATGGCAAGCCCCGGCTTGTTGAAGGGGCAGAATGTTTTAATATTTCCCATACCCGCCGTTGGGCGGGGGTGGCGGTTGCTGATCAGGAGATCGGCTTTGATCTGGAAGAACCCCGGGAACTGAAACACCTGGGCTTTGTTGCGCCCGGTGAGGAGGGAATTGACCCCCTCACCCTGTGGGTGATTAAAGAAAGCTTTGTGAAATATACCGGGCGGGGCTTGGCACAGCTGCGCTCTGTTCGGGTGTCCCAAAGGGACGAAAACGTTTATACGGCCGTTGCCCATTCCCAAAGGGCAACGGTACAGACCTTTCGGGTGGAAGATTGCATCTGCGCAGTGGCTGTTGCAACCCCGGAGGAGATAGAGGTTTATGAGGAGCGATAATATGGAATTAAAGCAGTTTAACGGAATGGATTATTGGCTGTATACCCCCGAAAAGCCCGGTAAGGGCAAGGCGCTGGTCGTCTTTTTGCACGGCTCAGGTGAGCGGGGGCCCGATCCGGAACGTATTTTTAATATCTCCTTACCCAAGTGGCTGAAGGAGGGTAAATGGGCGCCGGATGCCTACGTGCTTTGCCCTCAATGCCCTGCGGGCTTTGATTGGAACAATCAGGTGGAACGACTGAAAAGCGTGATCGACTATGAAGTGGAGTTGCTGGAAAGCGATCCCGCACGGATCAGCATCACCGGCCTTTCTATGGGCGGTTACGGAACTTGGGCTATGGGGATTGCCTATCCCAACTTTTTCAGCGCCATTGCACCCATCTGCGGGGGCGGCCTTTCCTGGCGCACTCGTAACTTGAAAAATATGCCCGTATGGGCTTTCCACGGGGAACAGGATTCCGCCGTTCCTCTGCGTAATTCCGTGGAAATGGTGGATGGTTTGAATAAATACGGCGGTAGCGCCCGCCTTTCGATCTTCCATACGGCGGGACATAATTGTTGGGATGAAGCCTACGGCACCACCACCGTTCTGAACTGGCTTTTGGAACAGGAAAGAACCGATTTCAGCGAACTTGAAAATAAAGTATAAGGAACTTAAAAAATGATCCGCATCGACCAAGAGCAAAAAATTTTCACCTTACATACCGCCAACACCACCTATCAGGTGCAAGCCACCGAAAAGGGGCATCTGAACCTGAATTACTATGGCCCCCGCATCGAGAATGCGGTCCTGAATGATCACTTTGCCGGCAAAAAATACTTAAGAAGCTTTGCGCCCACCTATTGGGATGAAGATTTGCGCACCAATTATTCCGTTGGAGAACAACCGATGGATTATTCCAGCCGGGGAATCGGTGATCACCGGATTAATTCCGTGGAATTGGTTCATTCCGATGGTAGTTTTGCCTTTGATCCTCAGTTAAAGTCTTGGCGGGTCCTGCCCGGGATCTTCCGCCCCGAAGGAATGCCCGCTTTTTCCGATGACCGGGGCGAAACTTTGGAATTGACCCTGGCAGATCCCTTTTCCGGGGTGGAGGCGGTTTTATATTATGGTGTGATGGAAGGAACCGATTGCATTACCCGCAGCGTGGTGATCCGCAATGGCGGAGCGGGGGAGATCAGTTTGGAAAAGGTGATGTCTGCCACCTTCCATCTGCGGGATCCCGAATGGGATTGCCTGCACTTTTTCGGCCAGCATAATTTCGAGCGGCAGGTGGCCCGGGAGCCTATGAATCGCGGGATTTTATCCTTTGGCTCCACCTGCGGTTCTTCCTCTCATAAGCATAATCCGTCGTTTATTCTCTGCCGCCGGGATGCCACCGAAACTGCCGGCGAGGCCTATGGCTTTGCCCTGGTTTATAGCGGCAACTTCCTGGCAGAATGTGAAACGGAAGAATTGGGTACCGTCCGGGTGAATTTTGGCATCCATCCGGAGGGCTTTTGTTGGAAGTTGGCTTCGGGTGAAGTGTTCCATACCCCTCAGGTTATTATGACCTATTCCGAAAACGGCATTTCCCGGGTGAGCCATCATTTTCATAACGCCATCCGGAAGCATCTTTCCTTCAGCAAATTCACCCACTCTGCCCGGCCGGTATTGCTGAATAACTGGGAGGGCACCCACTTTGATTTTGATGGCGATAAGATCGCCGGGATCGCCCAAGAAGGGGCGAAGATGGGCGCCGATCTTTTTGTGCTGGACGATGGTTGGTTTGGCAAGCGGAATGATGATACCTCCGGCTTGGGAGATTGGTTTGTCAACGAATCGAAATTAAAGGGCACTTTGAAGGATTTGATCGGCCGCATCAACGGAATGGGGCTGAAATTCGGCCTTTGGTTCGAGCCGGAAATGATCAGCGAGGATAGTGAGCTTTACCGCACTCATCCGGAATGGGCCCTGGGGATTCCCGGCCGTCCCTATAGTCGAGGCAGAAAGCAACTTCTGTTGGATTTTTCTCGCCCGGAGGTGCAGGATTATATCATCAAGACCGTAAATGAGATCCTGGATACACACAATATTGTTTATGTAAAATGGGATTATAACCGTTATTTTTCCGAATATTTCAATGCCGATCTGCCTCGGGAACGCCAGGGCGAGGTGAGCCATCGCTTCATTCTGGGTCTTTATCGAGTGATGGAGGGCATTATGGGAACGCATCCCGATATCCTTTTTGAGGGCTGCAGCGGTGGTGGCGGCCGGTTTGATTGCGGAATGCTTTATTATCAGCCCCAGATCTGGACCAGCGATAATACCGATTGTGAGGATCGGCTGAAGATCCAATACGGAACCTCTTTTATCTATCCGCCCTGCACCATGGGTGCCCACGTAACGAAGGCGCCCAAGTCCCAGTTGGGCCGTTTGGCGCCTTTGCATTCTCGGGCGGTGGTGGCCATGAACGGTACCTTCGGCTTTGAATTGGACAGCACCCATCTTTCCGAAGAAGAAAAGGCGGAATGTAAGGAACTGGCCGATCTTTACCGGCAATATCAGCCCCTGATCTTCAGCGGCGATTACGAACGGCTCAGCGATGCATTTAAAAATGAACGCTATAATGCCTGGCAGCATACCGCCAAGGATCGGAGCGAGGCTTTGGTCAGCGCAGTGGTAAAAAGCCACTTGCCCGGCGGGAACCACGCCTATGTTTGTCCTCGGGGGTTGGATGAAACCGCCCTTTATTCCGTGAACGGAGAAGGGGCTGTCCCCGGCAAGGCCCTGATGCAAAGTGGCTTTTTGCTGAACCTGGCCCGGCCCGATCTTTATGCCATTCAATGGTATTTGAAAAAACTATAATTTAAAGGGGGAACCTTTCGAAAAAGGTTCCCCCTTTTGATTTCCCTCTAAAACTTTCATACCATACAGTTTGAAAGCATTGGGACTCTTGTTAAAATAACTGCGATAACCGAATTGCGGTGGATTCCTCCAGAGCCTTGGCGGTGGAATCCACTCGTTCTTTTTCCGGCCCCTCCACCAAAATGCGGATATAGGGCTCGGTGCCGGAGGGACGCACCAGAATCCGCCCATGACCGAAGAAGGCGTCCTCAGCTTTTTTGACGTCCCGTAAAAAGACCTCGTCGGTCATCAGTTTGCGCTTTTGCAGATCGTCCGCCGGCACATTGATTTGGGCCTGAGGATAGGGGGTGAAGATCTCATAAACCTGCTCGGCAGTCATATTCATCGCCTTCATGGCACAAAGCAGCATAATGGCGGTGAGCTGGCCGTCGCCGGTGGTGGCCTTTTCCCGGAAGATGATGTGTCCGCTGCTTTCCCCGCCCAGCATATAATCCTGCTCCATCATTTCTTCCAAAACATAGCGGTCGCCCACCTTGGTGGTGGGCACATTGATTCCTTCCCGGTTCATCCGGTGGGTCAGCCCCAGATTGGACATAACCGTGGCCACCAGGGAATCCCGCTTCAACCGGTTGCGGCTTTTTAAAAAGAGGGCAATAACTGCCATAATCTTATCCCCATCAATGGGCCTGCCCTTGCTGTCGCAGGCCAGACATCGGTCTCCGTCCCCGTCAAAGGCAAAGCCGATATCCGCCCCCTTATCCAGCACCAACCGCCCCAATTCCTCCAGATGCATCGAGCCACAGGCTTCGTTGATGTTGGTGCCGTTGGGATGATCGTGAAAAATTTCCGCATCAATGCTCAAATTTCCAAAGATCTGCCGGGCGGTGTAGGAGGCGGCGCCGTTGGCACAATCCAAAACCACCCGATAACCGCCCAGATCTTCTTCGCAGGCCTGCTTGATATGTTCGCAGTAAAAATCCTTGGCCTTCAGGTTGTAACTGAAACTGCCGGGCTGGTCGGCGGGGGGCAGGGTGAAGGGGTCCATCAGGTTTTCTACCTCTTCTTCTTTTTCGTCCGGAAGTTTAATGCCGCCACGGGCCATAATCTTCAGTCCGTTATAATTAAAGGGATTGTGGGATGCGCTGATCATGATCCCTGCCCGGGCACCCATCCGGTCGATCAAAAACGCCAAAGCCGGGGTGGGCAACACCCCGATGTGCTCCACGTGTACCCCCGAATAGGTGAAGCCCGCCACCAATCCGCCCAGCAGCATATCTTTGGAGATGCGGGTATCACTGCCAATAATCACCTTACAGTTCGGTTGCTCTTTTTTTAATAAATAGCCGCAGGCCGCCCCGCAGCGAAAGGCCAGATCCGGGGTCAACGCCTTATGGACGATTCCCCGGATTCCGTCGGTTCCGAAATATCTTCTCATAACACCACTCCTATTCCACCGTAACACTTTTGGCCAGGTTCCGGGGCTGATCCACATCATTTCCCCGGGCCACCGCCGTGTAATATGCCAACAGTTGCCCGATCACCGACCCGGCAATGGGGGCCAGCAGATCCGGGCAGACCGGCAATTCCAATTTATGATGGCCGAAATCGGAAATATTCACTTCTTTGTGGGTAATACAAATCACCCGGGCTCCCCGGGTACATACTTCCCGGATATTACCGGCGGTTTTGGTCAGCCGTTCCCGATGGGTCAGCATGGCCACCACCGGTGTACCCTCCTCGATCAGCGAGATGGTGCCGTGCTTCAGTTCCCCGGCGGCATAGGCTTCGCTGTGCAGATATGAAATTTCCTTTAATTTTAAAGAAGCCTCACAACAAATGGCGTGATCCGGCCCCCGTCCAATAAAAAAGAGGTGTTCCGCTTCCTTCAGTTCCGATGCTGTTTCCTTGCAAGCCGGCTCCTGCCTCAGGGTTTCGGTGATCAGTCCGGGCAACCGCTCCAATTGCTTCAGATGCCGGCTCTTTTCGGCACTGTTGCTGTAATGCAGGGCCAAAAGCGCCAACAGCACCACCTGGCAGGTGTAGGCTTTGGTGGTGGCTACGCTGATTTCCGGACCGGCGGCGGTATAAAGCACATAATCGGCTTCCCGGGCCAGGGAACTGCCCGGCACGTTTACAATCCCCAAGGTAGGCACCCCCTTTTTTCGGGCTAACCTTAATGCGGCCATGGAATCGGCGGTTTCTCCGGATTGTGAAATCACAATCACCAGATCTTTGGTGCCGATCAGCGGATCGGCATAACGGAACTCGCTGGCAATTTCCACCGAAACGGGCTTTCGGGCGTAGTGCTCAATCAGTTCCTTTCCCAAAAGTCCGGCGTGGTAAGCGGAACCGCAGCCCACGATAAAGATTCGTCCCTCCGGGGCAGGGGGAAGGCTAACTTCCTCAAACAGATGTCCCTTTTGCAGGTATTGTTCCAAGGTGGCTTGAACTGCCCGGGGCTGTTCGTGGATCTCCTTCA
This sequence comes from Eubacteriales bacterium, assembly GCA_045659565.1. GTDB lineage: Bacteria > Bacillota > Clostridia > Oscillospirales > QAKW01 > QAKW01. The sequence continues at coordinate 9,127 of JAZOXD010000096.1, forward strand.
ACATAAAATGCGGGTACCCTTCTTTTTGGGCACCGCTTTCGCTCCAATGGGCGGTTTTTTGCTCTTTTTCAATGCCGTTCCCCTCAAGATCGGTAAATTGGATCCCTTCCGCGGTCAGAATGGCCAATTCTCCTTCCTCCGGCAAATAGTAATTCCGGGTATATTCCAAAATAGCGGGAATATCTGAGGCGATGAAATTTTCACCTTCCCCCCGACCCACGATCAAAGGGCTGTCCCGGCGGATGGCGTAAAGCTCCCCGGGGCGGTCGGTGAATAAAATTCCAAGGGCAAAGGATCCCTCAAAACGCTCTGTTGCCTGCCGGATGGCGGCAACGGGATCCCCGTCATAAAGCCAATCCAGATAAAGGGCGGCAATTTCGGTGTCGGTTTCGCCTTGGGGACGAATGTTTCGCAAGGCCAGTTCTTCCTTCAACTCCCGGTAATTTTCAATAATACCGTTGTGGACCAGCACCACCCGCTTTCCTCGGTGGGGATGGGCGTTGCGATCCTCCGGTGCTCCGTGGGTGGCCCAGCGGGTGTGACCAATGCCGGCCTGTGCCGGGGGAAGGGATTCTCTTGCCAACCGTTCGGTCAGTTCCCGAACCTTTCCTTTATTTTTATAGATGGTAACATCATTCCCGGTAACCAACGCAATTCCTGCAGAGTCGTAGCCCCGGTATTCCAATTTTTTCAGTCCCTGCAGCAAAACCTCGGCGGTGTTGCGGGGGCCGGTATAACCGATAATTCCGCACATAAATTTTTTCCTTTCAAAAAAATTTTTCTGCTTTTATTATTTCCGGAAAAAGACAGTTCTATAAGCGGCAGAATAGAAGAAAAAGAGTAAACTTGACCAAAAAAGCAAAAATCAATTTGTTTGTTTTTCACAAATCTTCTTGCAAGGAAGAAAAATATTTTAAAAACCCAAACAACAATATTGACTTTTCGGCGGACTTAAAATATAATAACATTAACATATTATCGGTGAACTATGCCCAAATCGCTGATATACATTCTAGCAGGAGGTTGTAAGAATGATGAGAATGAAGAGAATCGCTGCCGCTTTGTTGGCTGTTGTGATGACCTTGACCCTGATGTCCGGCATCGTGATCAATGCGTCCGCAACTGCTGTAAACGAGCTGGGCGGCCCGGCTACAATCGAGGTTGTGCAAACCGGAAGCGACAATGGCTCCGGCGGGATCACGGTCCCCGGTGTAAAACTGGACAACGATATTTTGGTCGTCAGCAAAAGCTGGGAGGGCCAAACCGGTCGTGTAGCCATTAAACTGAACGGTGTTGTTTATCAGGCAACCATTGGCGTTGACGCATTCGGTGAACTGGCCGATGCTTTAGCCAAAGCCCGTAACAATAGCACAATTTATGTGGCTGCCGGTACATACAGCAAGGCTGCTACCATTAATGCGGCATCTCTAAATATTTACGGCCCCTATGCCGGTGTAAACCCCAATGATCCCACCGACATCAGCAAGCCCAATCCCGTTCGCCCCGGTGCAGACGGCGAAAACATGGATGATGAAGCGGTGATTACCGCCACCATTACCGTCAATGCACAGGCTTCGAATCTGACCGTTGATGGGATGGCTTTCCGGGGCGCCGGCTATCTGAATGACGTTCTGAGCGGCGGCTTTATTCGTGCCGGCACTTATTTGCGGAACAATGTGCTCAATATTACCGCTAACTATTTCTTGAATACCGGTGCCGGGTCCAGCCCCGGTCTGGATATCGAAAATAACCGTGCTGTTGCCTGTAAGAGCATAATCAATATCGGCGGTATGGTTGGTATGAATATTCGTAATAACTACATCAACAACTCTGCCTATGTTGTAGTTATGACTTCTGTAACCGACGGTTCCATGGGTCAGTATTGCTTGCTCGAAGGCAACTACTTCCCCTATACCAACGGTCTGATTCACGTTTATTCCGGTCACCAAACGCTGTATTACTCTTTGCAGTTGAAGAATAACACTGTTATGGAGGGTGGCTCCAATCCTCTGATTTTGAACAATTATTATGACCTGAGAACGGTCGGCGGCACCAATGTGATTGTGGAGGGCAACACCTTCAAGAATCTGCGTTCCGCTCCCTTCCAGTTCCCCCGCAATAAAGATAACGGTACCACCGTTCCCTTTACCTATCCTGTTAGAATGACCGAAAACTATTTCGAACTGCCTGCAGGTGTGAACTTCATCGAATCTACCTCCGAAGCCAATTATCAGCTTCCCAATATGATTCTGGACCTCTCTAAGAACTATTGTAATACCGGCCTGACCGCAGACCGTATTCTGAAAAGCGAGGATTCCAAACTATTCTTGTATCCTTACTATAGCGATCCTGAAATGAAAACCCTGGTAGGCGCCGGCAAGATCGTTGGCGTTGCCGATGCTTTGAAGGATGTTACCACCATCAATCAGGATGAAAAGACCATTCTGATCGATCTGAAGGGTAAGGGTATTGATCAATTGGCTCTGGAAGGCCAGCTGCTGGCTGAAGAAGGCTGCGATTGGAAGCTCTTTGCAGATGCAACCCTTGGCACCGAGCTGGAAGATAAAATGATTTATTTCGACGGCGAAAGCACCGTTCGCTATGTGGCAGTGGAAGGTCTTGACGGCGCATTAAGCAAGGAACCCTATGCTCTGAAACTGCTCAACGATCGCGGCACCAAGGCCGAGATTCTGGATATCGTTACCGATGTGGTGGTTCCCGCTCCTGTTATCAGCGGCCAGACCTACACCTTTAATCTGGATAAGAACACCGCATTCCTGAACTATGAACTGAAGGTTTCTCCCGGCGCCAAGGTGGAACTGGTGAATGCCGAAGGGAATCCCATCGAAGATCTGAACGGTTATATCCCCCACAGTGGCTATACCGTATATGCAAAGGTAACCTCTCAGGGTACCGATGCTTCTCCCGCTTATACCATTACTTATCCCATCGTTTTCAACAGAGAAAAATCCGATTATTACGATCCCAGCATTTTGGCAGGTGTTCTGCCTGAAGGCAACCTGGTTGTAAACCCCAGACGGAAGGTTATTAACTATTATTGCGAAAATCTTCTGGGCGAAGAAACCTTTGATTTCAAGACTACTCCCGGTGCGATTTATAAGATCTTTACCGAAGACGAAAAGAAGGAACTTTCTTCCTCTACCGATATCAGAGCAATTCCTCTGAAATCCGGTACCAATGTATTTAAGGTATGGGCTGCTGCCGGTGCTGATGTAAACGTGTTCACAATGTACGTTATGAACGGCGAGCTTTCCGATGATACCAAGATCATGAGCCTGACCGGTTCTTCCGGTTCTATCGTGAACAACGATATCACCGCCATCGCCAGTGGTACCACCGTAAGCCTGACCTTTAACACCAGAAATGCTTATGCTACCTGCAAGGTTTATGCCGATAAGGAAAAGAAGATCGAAGTTGCTTATACCTCTGCTCCTCAGCAAGTAGAAGGCTCTATCCATGTTATTGATAGAAGAAGCTTCAATCTGGCCAGCGAATATGCTATGAACTATTATTATGTAGTTTGTACTGCAGAAAATGGCAAGACCGAGGATTATACTCTGACCATTACCAAGAACATTGCTGCCAAGGAATACAGTGATGTGAAGGAAAGCGATTGGTATGCCTCCTATGTAAATGATGCCACTTTGAAGGGCTATATTGCCGGTTCTGTACAGGGCGAAATTTATAGCTTCAATGCAAATGATAAGATGACTCGCGAACAGCTGGGTATCATTATGAGCCGTGTAATCGGTTACAATGCTGCTGCCTATGCCAAGGTAGAGGTTCCCTTTGCCGATATTGCAAAGATCTCTAAGTGGGCAGTAGATTATGCAAAGGTATGCTATCATAACGGTATCATCAAGGGCTCCCTGGGTGCCGGCGGCAAGGTTTATTATAACCCCAAGGCTGCTGTAACCCGTCAGGAAGTAATGGTGATCTTTGCCAGAACCCTGAAACTGTCCGGTTCCTATAACCTGGCCTCCTTTAAGGATGGCAAGAAGGTTGCTTCTTGGGCCCAGGCAGAGGTTCAGGCAGTGGTTGCTTCCGGCCTGATCCAGGGCGATGAAAAGGGTTATCTGAAGCCCACCGCTTCTATGACCCGTGCCGAGATCGCTGCTGTTTTGTCCCGGATGTAATGATTAAAATCCAAAAAGCGCAAGGAGTTTTCTCCTTGCGCTTTTTTTGCACACAAAAAACGTGATTTTTCGGCCCTGAAATCAAAAAAATATGACGTCAATTTAAACAAAATTTTTAGTGTTAAATTATTTAATTTCAACAAATTCGCATTAAAGGGTCCAACATTTAAATAATTTGCTTGCATCTTCTCGCAATATTATATATAATATACACAGAATAAAAAGGGAAGTACCCTATTGAGATGGAGGTAACTGAATGAGAGGCCTTAAAAGTATTGTAGCAGCAGTGATGACTGTTGTAATGCTCGCTTGCTTCAGTGTATCTGCTTTCGCTATTTATGAAGACGTTTCTTATTCCGATGTCAGCGAAATGTACGGTACCACTATGAGTGAGCCCAAAACCATGTACATCAAGTTCGTTGATGCGTTGGGAATCGTTCCCAGCCAGACCAACGGCACCTATAGCCCTATGATCAAACTCACCCGGGGTGAAGCGTTGCAGATCGTTTACCGGATGCTTCATTGCGATTATGACGAGTTGAAGGATTATAGCAACAAGAACACCGGCTTTGACGAAAGCAACGGCGGTGACATTACCGATACCGATTTGCTGAAGCCCTACATCGCTTGGGCAGAAGATTATCAGCTGGTGAATTCTCAATACGTTCCCGAAAAGCAGTTCAAGGCTGCCGATTTTATCACCGGCGCCGAGTTCATCACTCTGGTTGGTAAAGCAATCATGCTGGGCCAGGGCGGTGAAGGCGGTGAGGAGGAAGCTGCCGCTATGGCAGAAGCCCTTACTACCGTACTGGATGGCACCGATGTGGCTGTGGACAGCGAATTTATCTACAAAGAGCAGGCCGCTGTGGTAGTTGCCAATGCCATTATGTACGATGCCGAGGTTGATTCCATCGACCAGGATATGTTTACATACTTTTCTTATGATGGCAAACGGCTGAACTGCCTGGCCACCAATGTATTCGGTTGTGATTACACCGACCTGGTGATCCGCGCTACCAAAGAGATCCCCTTGAATTACGAAAACGTTGACAAGGATATGCTTCTCTCCAACGGTGCTCAGGTGAATGTAGGCTCTGATATGAGCAACTTCGTAGGTTATCCCTTGCGTGTGATCTATCAGGATACCGACAAGAGTGGTACCTTCACCGAAGACGAGAATATGCTCACTTACGAGTTGACCTCTCCGATTCGCAACGAGTTGGCTCTGTCCGATATCACCTTTAATACCTACCATCAGATGACCGGCGTGAAGGATCAGCAAACCGTTTCCATCTATGCCCACACTATGCTGTATCTGAACGGCAATCTCTGGCCCTTGACCGATGCATATAACCTCTCCAAGCAGGTTTATATTGACTATTCCGAGGTAAGCGCAGCCAATAAGGCAAAACTTCCTGCCTCTTCTATCAGCAATCGTCCCAACCTCTCCTTTGTAACTCTCAATAGCGGTTCTGCCGATAACGCCGATACCGTATACGCTACCGAGTGGATCCCCGGTCAGGTAATGACTGTTACCGATAACTACTACGGAATCTATAGCTTCTATGATAATAAGGTTCACGTTTTTGATGATAACAACATTGAATTCTCCAAGGTTGCCAATGTTAAGAGCGGCGACTATGTGAACTTCTACGAAGCCGGCTCCAAAGTTTATGTTACCGCCGGTCAGACCGTTGTTATGAAGAATGCAACCATGCAAACTGACGAAACAACCGGTATCACCTATCTGCTGAATGCCCCTGAAGAAGGCGAACTCACCGGAAGCGAACCCAAGTATATCCCCCATTTCTTTATGGAAAAGGGTATTAATGACGTACAGTATTACGTTGATTCCGGCGCAGAACTTCTGGTTGTTCTGGATTACACCGGTACCACCTATATCTCTGTTCAGGAAAATCCTGCTACTGCCGAAATCGGCGCAGAGGTTACCGGCGTTTCTATGAATGCTGATGGTACCACCGCAAAGATCAGCCTGAAGGAACTGGCTACCGACAAGACCTACGATCTGGAAAAGGTTCCCGTTGCGAACATTTCTTCTGCAAACGGTAATTTGAATGTAGGTGACTATGTAACCTATTACACGACCACAAATGATAAGGTCTTCCTGCATGTAGCTGCTGCTATGAAGATGACCGCCATCGAAACCGAAGACTACTTCATCATTGAAGGTGGCACCAAACTTCTGAAGACCGACGACTTCGTTTCCGACAGCGACAAACTTTATGCCGGCGAAGTGACTTTGATTGTTGACCGTTACGACGGTGTACGCACTGTTTACGGCGCATAATTAAATTACAAAATGACCTCTGCAAAAGG
>JAZOXD010000097.1:0-7679 GCA_045659565.1 Eubacteriales bacterium
CACCGTTTTGGTTACGTTGATTTGGGGTCTTGGTGAAATGCTGAAGGGGGATTTTCGTTTGCTGATCTCCTTGGTATTTGTGGTTCTTTGCGGCTTGGTCGGCTTTTTGGATGACTATGTTAAGGTGGTCAAAAAACGGAACAAAGGCCTATCTGTCCTGCAAAAAACCGTTCCCTTGATGTTGATCATTGCCCTTTATCTGGGGGCCTTGTATAGCACGAATATTATTTCGGATACTATTTTTATTCCCTATGTAAATATTCGTCTGCATCTTTCTTATTTCTATTTTCTGGTTATGATCCCCTTTGTGTTCTTCTTTGTGAACTCTGTGAACCTGACCGACGGGCTGGATGGTCTGGTCACCAGCGTCACCCTGCCGTATCTGATTTCCTTCATTGTGGTGGGCTATTTCCTGAAGATGAACACCGCCAATACCGGCATCACCCTGTTTGCGGCAGCGCTGCTGGGCGGCCTGTTGGCCTTTTTGATTTACAATTTTTATCCTGCTAAAGTGTTTATGGGCGATACCGGCTCTCTCTTTTTGGGGGCTTCGGTGGTGGCCTTGGCTATGGCCTATGATATGCCCTACTTCATCCTGATTGGCGGTATCCTTTATTTGATCGAGGGTGTTTCGGTGGTGCTGCAGGTGGGCTTTTATAAGCTGACCCACGGTAAGCGCCTCTTTAAGATGACTCCTATCCACCATCATTTTGAAATGTGCGGTTGGAAGGAAGTAAAGATCGTTGCGGTCTTTACCGTCATCAGCTCCATTGGTTGCCTGCTGGCCCTTTGGGGAATGTTTTACTATCGCTATTTTAATGTATAACCCGTTTTAAAAATAGGGGAGAGAGGAGGCTTTATGGCCAAAAAAGTAAAATGGTATCATAAATGCTTCGCCCGGAAGGGTGACGCAGGAAGCATCGATCTGGTCTTTTTGATTTTGGTGCTTTGCCTTCTTACCTTTGGGTTGGTTATGGTGGCTTCTGCCAGCTACGTCAGTGCCCTGCACAAGGAAGGCGACAGCTTTTACTACATTAAGCGTCAACTGTTTTTTGCAGCTTTGGGCGTGGTGGCGATGCTGGGTGTGACCCGGTTTAACTATAACTGGTTCCGGCGGATGATCCCCTGGCTTCTGATTGTTACGGTGATCCTTTTGGTACTGGTGCTGATTCCCGGGATCGGCGTCAAGGCCGGCGGCGCCCGTCGCTGGCTGAATTTCGGGATCCAGTTCCAGCCCAGCGAAATTGCCAAGCTGGCGCTGATTATGACACTGTCCTCCTATATGGCGGCTAATTATGAGGATATGAAAAAGGTAAAGGTGGGTATTTTGCCACCTGCCGGGCTGATCTTTGTAATCTGCGGTCTGGTGGCGGTGGAAACCCATATTTCCTGTGCAGTCCTGCTGTTCGGCATCGGTATTGTGATGATGTTTGTGGGCGGTGTGGATCTGCGTTGGTATCTGGGCTTCGGTGCGGCCGGCCTGGGCGGGATCGGTATTATTGCCGCTGCCTTGCCTTATGCCCGCACCCGGATTTATACCTGGCTCCATCCTTTCGAGGATGTGACCGGAAGCAGCTTCCAAACCGTCCAGTCTCTGTATGCCATCGGGAGCGGCGGATTGCTGGGCCGGGGCTTGGGGAACTCTTATCAAAAACATTTGTATATTCCGGAACCGCAAAACGACTATATTTTTTCCATTGTGTGCGAGGAACTGGGCTTTGTGGGCGCTATGATGGTGATCATCCTGTTTGTGCTGTTAATCTGGCGCGGCTTTGTGATCGCCTTCCATACCCGTGATAAATTCGGTTCCTTCCTGGTGATCGGAATTATGAGCCAGGTGGCCATTCAGGTAATTTTGAACATCGGCGTTGTAACCAATGCGGTGCCTCCCACCGGTATTGCCTTGCCCTTCTTCAGCTATGGCGGAACAGCCTTGCTGCTTTTGTTGGCAGAGATGGGGTTGGTGCTGGGGGTTTCCCGCTATGCCAGATTGGAGAATAAAGAATGAGAGTAATTTTAGCCGGCGGCGGAACAGCCGGCCATTGCAATCCTGCTTTGGCCATCGCCGATATGATCAAAAGTAAAAATCCCGGAGCAGACTGTCTGTTTATCGGCAATCAGGGTAAGATCGAAGAAACCCTGGTGCAAAAGGCCGGGTATCCTTTTAAGGCGGTTAAAACCCAGGGCTTTCGCCGTAAACTGACCTTAGATAATTTCAAAACCGTTTATCTGTATTTAAAGGCTCACTCGGAATGTAAAAAGATCATTCGGGAATTTAAGCCCGCTCTGGTGATCGGTACCGGCGGTTATGTATCCGGCCCGGTGGTGGCGGCGGCCCAAAGCTTGGGGATTCCAACCTGTATCCACGAACAGAATGCGTACCCCGGCATCACCAGCAAAATGCTGGCCCAAAAGGCCGATATCGTTTTCATCAGCTTTCCCGGTACAGAAAAGTATTTCCCCGGCGCCAAAAAAATTGTGCTTTCCGGCAATCCCCTGCGGGAAGAGGTGCTGAACCTTTCCCGGGCGGAGGCTCGTAAGCAGTTGAATCTGCCGGAGGATGCTTTTTACTTATTGTCCTTTGCAGGGAGCCTGGGTGCTCTGAAGATCAATCAGGCAATGGTCGATTTTATTGCCAAAAACCATCAACAAAAAGATTTTCATCAGATGCACGCCACCGGCAACAGCGGATGGCAATGGATGCCCGATTCCTTGAAGGAAAAGGGTTTTGACCCGGAGGTCGAAGGCCCCATTTCCGTGCGTCCCTATCTGTACGATATGCCTACCCATCTGGCAGCGGCCGATGCGGTAATCAGCCGGGCAGGCGCCTTGACCTTGGGCGAACTGACCGCCCTGGGCAAGCCAGCTATTTTGATTCCGTCCCCCAATGTAACTCATAACCATCAGTATTATAATGCACGCTCCCTTTCTGATCGGGGCGGCGCCCTGTTGCTGGAGGAAAAAGATCTTTCGGCAGACAAACTTTATGAAATGATTTTGGAACTCAAAAGGGATCCTCAAAAACGGTCCCAATTGGGAACCCATGCTCGGGAACTGGCCCTGCCGGAGGCAGGCGAAGTTATTTATCGCGAAATTTTTACCCTAAGAAGGTGAAAAAATGAACAGCGTTGAACGCTATTATATTAAAAAGCAAAGAAGAAAAAAACGGGCGAAGGTGATCTTTTTCGGCCTGCTTTTTGTGCTGTTTATTTTAACTTTGACCATCCTTTCCATGACCGTTTTCTTCAATGCAGAAACCATCATTGTGGAAGGTAATACCCGCTATTCCGCCACCCAGATTCTGGAACAGGGCGGTTTGCAGATGGGGCAGAATCTGTTTCGATTGGATAAATTCCAGGTCATCGATCAGATGAAGGAACTGCCCTATGTCAAGGATGTAACCATCCGCCGACAACTGCCCAGCAAGCTGAAGGTTACCGTTGTGGAAAACCAGCCGGTGGTGTGGATCTCCGCTCCCTCCGGCACGGCTCTTTTGAACGAATATTATCGTGTTCTGGAATATGTGGATTACCGGCCTATGCTTGAACCCGGCCCATCGCCCGAAGCAAAGCCGGAAGAGCCGGAACAAACAGAAGAACCGGAGCAATCGGAGCAATCGGAAGAACCCGCTCCCGATGCCGAAGAACCTTCTTCGGAGGAGGAATCGTCTGCTGATAAGTTGCCCGAACAATTGCAAAATATTCCCCGCCTGATTTTGGCAGATGTGGACACCCCTTCGGTGGGGGATACCATGGTCTTTCCGGCGGAGAATGATTATACCGATTTTTTGGAACGGCTTTATCTGGCCTTTCAGGAAAATCCGGATATGGATTGGAAAAATGTGGGGGAGGTCCGTTTTAATGCCCGCTACGACGTGCAATTGACCTATCTGGATACTCTGACCATTGAATTTGGTTCCTTGGACCAGGCCTCTACAAAGGTGAAGTTGGCCGCTTATTTGATGAAGGATAACGGCTATAGCCAAACCGCCACTTTGGATGTCTCCGATGTGGAACGGGTCTATTATCGTCCCCAAAAATAAAAACGGAAATATTTTCTTTTCAAATTTTGTAAAAACTCTTGCAATTAGCGCTATTTAATATTAAAATATAATATGAAGAAAAATATATCGGGAGGTAACAAGCGTTGGCAAGTTTTGAATATACCGAAAGCGCAGATAGCGTTGTAAATATAAAAGTGGTCGGCTGTGGCGGCGGTGGCTGTAATGCCGTAAACCGTATGATCAAAGCCGGGGTACAGGGCGTTGAATTTGTAGTGGTCAATACCGACCGTCCCGTTCTGGAATCTTCCCCTGCCCAAACCAAGGTCCAGATTGGCGAAAAACTTACCAAGGGTAAGGGCGCCGGCAGTGACCCGAATATTGGCGAAAACAGTGCTTTGGAAAGCCGCGAGGAAATCGAGGCCATGCTCCGTGGTGCTGATATGGTCTTTATTGCCGCCGGTATGGGTGGCGGCACCGGCACCGGCAGCGCACCCGTTGTTGCCGAAATTGCCAAGGATATGGGCATCCTCACCGTTGCCATTGTTACCAAGCCCTTTGGCTTTGAAGGTCAGCGGAAGATGAAAACCGCAGAGGCCGGTATCGAAAAGCTCCGTGCTCATGTGGATAGCCTGATCGTCATTCCCAATGATAAACTGAAGGATGCCACCAACGAGCGCATCACCCTTCTGAACGCCTTCCAGATCGCAGACGATGTTCTTCGTCAGGGCGTACAGAGCATTTCTGACCTGATTCTGATCACCGGCCTGGTCAATGTAGACTTTGCCGACGTACACAAGATTATGAAAGATGCCGGCAACGCTCATATGGGCGTGGGCCGCGCCTCCGGCAAGGACAAGGCGGTTGCCGCCGCTACCATGGCTATTTCCAGCCCCCTGCTGGAAACCTCTATCGATGGCGCAACCGGCGTGATCTTCAACATCACCGCCTCTCCCGACATCGGTATGGACGAAGTTTATGAAGCCAGCCAGATGATCGAACAGGCTGCCCATCCCGATGCCAACATCATTTGGGGTGCCGCTTTGAACAGCGACTTGGAAGACGAGATCATCGTTACCGTCATTGCCACCGGTTTCCCTTCTGCCGAGCGGAACCGCACCGGCTTGGTAGCCGATGAACCGATGCTGAACTTCCCCGGCACCGACGAAAGCGAAAAAGAGGAAGAAGCTGTTGATCTGAACTTCCTGGATCTTTTTGCAAACCTGGGCGAATAACGATTTAAATTAATAGAGCCGCCCAAGGGCGGCTCGTTTGTTAAAGGAGAACACATATGATCTGTCCCCGTTGCGGAACCGAACATTCGGACCCAAACCATATCTGTCCCCGTTGCTTCTACGGGCGCCCCAAAGCCAAAAAGCACCTGCCCAAATGGCTGGTCTGGACCCTTTCCGGCGTTGTGGCTGTGGCGGTCATTGTGGGTGCCATTAACCTCTATTTTCAAAAGTTCTATAATAATAACTGGATGCACGGTGCCTGGGAGGGTTCTGACCTTTCCCTTGCCTTCAATTGCGAGGATGACACCTTCCTGCTGATCAATGGCGAACTGGTGGTTTCCGGCGATTTTACTGCCACTCAGGATTCCTTCAGCCTAACCGCAGAAGATGGTAATGTATATATCTACCGTTATGAAAAGATCAATCGCAGCAAAATGAAGTTGATCTTTAATCAGGGGGACACCATCCGTAAGGTTACTGTGAAAAAGCAGGAAGCCGATTTTGAAGAAGAGGAACCGGAAGAGGAAGAAAGCGAAGAGGGCATCCTCCAATAAAGAAATAAAAAGACTGCAAGTGGAATGAAACTTGCAGTCTTTTTTGTTATAAGCTAATCGGTGGTGCAATGGGCAATTCCCGAATCTCCCATTGGCTGTTGGGGGTCTTCAAATTGATACGTAACCGATGGATGAATTCCGGGTCCCGTGTCAGGCAAAGGCAGGTGGGTCCGGCACCGCTGATGCAAAAAGATAAGGCACCTTGTTCCCGTGCAATTTGTTCTACTACTTCAATATCGGTGATCAGGCTTCTGCGATAGGGTTCGTGAAGCCGATCCTGTAAAGCCGCCCGGATCAATTCCTCGTTGCCGCTTTCCAGGGCATAGGGTAAAATTCCGGCGTGAGCCACATTGAATACCGCATCGTCCCGGGGGATCTGGGGCGGTAAAACACTGCGTGCTTTGCTGGTGCTTAACGGAAAATCCGGGATCAGTGCAATAAAACGCAGTTCCGGATGGATAGGCCGCTGGACCCAAAGGGGCTTGGTTCCGTCCATCAGCGAGACCACAAATCCGCCTAACAGAGCAGGGGCCACATTGTCGGGGTGTCCCTCCAGTTCGGTGGCGATCTCCAGCATTTCCGCGGTGGAAAGCTTGTTCCCGTAAAGGGCGTTGGCACCCCGGATACCGCCCACAATTACAGCGGCGCTGGAACCCAAACCCCGGCAAAAGGGAATCCCGGAGTTTACGGTCAGTCGCAAGCCTGTCCAGGGCTCATTCATGGCCGCCAAAGCCCGTTTAAAGGCAACAATCACCAAGTTGTCTTCGTTACAGAATTCCGGCGGACAGCCGATGATTTCAAGGTGATCCGCCCGTTCAAAGGTGTATTCGTTATACAGAGCCAGGGCGCAACCGAAGCTGTCAAAGCCCGGCCCGATATTGGCAGTAGACGCGGGGACGCGAATGGTTACCATTGCTTTTCTCCGGCTTTTTTCAGGGAGTGGGCCACCACTTCATCTTTTTCGATTACGGTGGTGTGCAGGACCTTAGCGTCCTTCAGATTGGCCAGATTCTTGGGGATGGGCAAATGGCTCAGGGCAGAAAGCTGCTCCAGACAATCAAACTCATTTTCCACAGGCTCGGTACCCATAGCTTTCAAAACAGCGTTGGGGAACTTGAAGGGGGAAGCGGTGGACAACACCACCACCGGTTCTTTATTGCCGGCGGCAGTATAATCTTCGCTCACCTTCCAGGCAACGGCGGTGTGGGGATCCATCAGGTAGCCGTAGTCCTTCCAAACCTTGGCGATGGCCTGGGCTCCCTCCTCGTCGGTGCAGAAGCCTGCTCCGAATTCAGCGTTGATTTTATCCAACAGCTCGGCGGAAAGTGTATAATGACCCTCGTCTTTCAGTTGCTTCATCAGGGAGGCTACCAAGTCGGTGTCCTGGCTGACCATATAAAGCAGACGCTCCAGATTGCTGGAGATCAGAATATCCATGGAAGGAGAATCGGTTTTAAAGAAGGGACGGCAGCGGTCATAAACACCCTTTTCGAAGAAATCCGTCAACACCTTGTTGGCGTTGGAAGCACAGATCAGTTTGCCAACGGGCAACCCAAGCTTTTTGGCAAAATAGCCGGCCAGAATATCGCCAAAGTTGCCGGTGGGCACCACATAAGTTACCTCGTCACCGCAGGAAATCCGCTCTTCCCGCACCAGATCGGCATAGGCCTTGAAATAATAAACCACCTGAGGAGCCAAACGGCCGATATTGATGGAATTGGCGGAAGAAAGAACCACATTCCCGGCGGGATCCAGCTGGCCTTCTGCGGCAGCCGCAAAGGTGTTCTTCACACCGGTCTGGGCATCGTCGAAGTTCCCGTTGATGGCCACAACAGCCACATTGTTGCCGGTTTGGGTTACCATTTGCGCCTTCTGAACGGCGCTGACACC
>JAZOXD010000098.1:0-5184 GCA_045659565.1 Eubacteriales bacterium
GAAGCCCAGACCGCAGTGCGGGCGCTGGGGCTTTATGCGGCTTTTAACGATGGATACGATCCCGGCAAGCCCATGGAGACGGTGATCGGCCAAAGACCCGCTGCCGGCACTCCGGTTACCGCCGGTGAAACCGTGACCATCACCGTGAACAAAAAGCCCGATCCCCAAAAGGTACCCAACCTGATGGGGATGGATCAGAGCACCGCCACCGCCGCTTTAAAGGCGGCCAATCTGCTGATCAGCGTTTCTGTGCGTCCCTATCAACTGGATGCCACACCCGGCCTGGTTCATAGCCAGAGCCACCCCGAAGGAACGGTGCTGGATTACGGCACCACGGTTTCTGTGGTGCTGAACGGGCAACCCCAAAAACTTCAATTGCCCGATTTCCGCGGGTTAACCCCGGAACAGGCGGAAGCAAAAGCTGCAGAACTGATGATTCGGGTGCAATTTTCCACCGACGATTATCATCTGGATTATGCGGTGGGCACTGTCAGCGCTCAAACCGTTTTCGGCGAATTTTTACAGGGCAGCACCTTGGTGTTAAGCCTGAACGGCGCCCCCGGAACCGTGGCGGGTCCGGACCTTTCCGGAATGAGCCGGGCCCAGGCTCAGGCTACTTTGGATGCCCTTCAGCTGCAAAGCGAGATAACGGTTCTTCCCTATAATCTGTTGTATCAGGCAGATGAGGTGTATCAGCAAAGCCCTGCGGCCGGAACTCAGATGATGCAGGGCAACTTTGTGGCTATCACCGTGAACGGCGCCCCCACCCCGGTGGTTATGCCTGACTTTAAGGGAATGACCCAGCTGCAGGCCCAGGCGAAAGCCAATGAACTGCAGATTTTGGTGGAATTCAAAGAAGGCTCCGTCACAGCGGAATTCCCGGTCCAAACGGTCATTGCGCAATCGGTCGCTGTAGGCGAAACCCTGATCCAAAGCGGTCTTTTGGTGCTGACGGTCAATGGTGAGCCCCAAAAGGCAACGGTTCCCGATTTTAAAGGGATGACCCGGGAGCAAGCCGTCGCCGCTGCAATGGCTGCCGGGTTAAAGCTTACTGTTCAAAACAATACTCCGGATCATTATGATCCCGCCTATGAGGAGGATGAGAACAACGCCCAATCCGAAGCCTCCGGCTCGGAAGTGGCCTGGGGTTCTGCTGTTACGGTTTATCTGAACATCAAACCCATTGTAACCGTGCCTGACCTGATCGGTATTACCCTGGAGGAAGCGGTGGCCGCCGCCGCCAATGCCGGCGTGGCTTTGAACTATACCGCCGATTCTGATGCAGGGGACGGTACCGCCATCATCACCAAGCAGGATCTTGCCGCCGGTACCAAGGTGCCCTTGAACGAGATCGTGACCCTCACCGCCCGGGGCAAAAAAACCTCGGATTTCTTCACCGTGGGTTCCTATGTGGTGAAGCATTTTGATCAAAACGGAACCATCCGCTATGGCGGAATCGCATCTGAACTGGCGATGATGGATCTGGATATCGTGGGCCTGCAGGAGATTGACTATAAGACCAAACGGGTCAATGGCGACGATCAAATGGCCATTATTGCCGAAATGGCCGGTTATCCTTATTATGCCTTCGCCAAGGCTATAGATTATCAGAATGGCCAATTCGGCCACGGAATTTTAAGCAAATATGAGATCGTTAAGGCCGAAACCTTTGCTTTTCAAGACAAAAACCAGGGTGGTGAAAAACGCGCCTTTGCCCGTTACGAGATCGATCGCAACGGCACCACCATTGTGGTTTATAACACCAGTCTGGATTTTAAAAATAACGGCACCCTGACCGTCCAACCTGCTCAGCTGGCAGAGATCATGGCCAAAATGAAGGAAGAAACCGCCCCCACCCTGTTGCTGGGGGATCTGAACGTGGCGCCCATCCGTTTTGCCGATGTGATCCCCGAGGGCTTCACCGCTCTGAACGGCGGCCCGGATCTTACCGATGAAGTCTATACCGCCCCCGCCGGCGCCGGCGCCAAATATCCTTTGGATAATATCATCGTCAGCGATCAGCTGACCTACCTGACAGATGCCACCGCGCCCACCGGCCTTTATATCAATGTGAGCAACAATAGCCATCATAACCTGGCTTATGCCTATCTTTCCATTAAGGGAAGTGGCGGCGACACCGCCAATCTGATCCCCGATTTTGTGGGGATGACCAAGCGTCAGGCCATTGCCGCCGCCGCGGAGGCCGGCTTTGAGGTGAAGATCTGGAATTCCTACAGCTTGGGATCGGGCGTTGGCCTGATCTCCGGCCAATCGGTGGAGCAGGGTTATCGGCGCCCCGCCGGATCGGTGATCGATCTGAACTATAACCTGAACTACAGCGGCTATCTGAAGGTGGCCAGCTATAACGTAAAGCGGTTTATGGATTCCGGCCAATTTGATGAGATCGCCGCCGAGGTGCTCTCTTTCCAGCCGGATATCATCGGCTTCCAGGAAGTGGACTATATAACCGGGCGCAATCCCTACGATCAGTTGAAAGTGATTGCTGAAAAGACCGGCTATCCCTATTATTACTATTCCAAATCCATCAACTATAGCGGCGGCGGATACGGCCACGGCATCCTGAGCAAATATCCTTTGCAGGAGCCCGAAACGGTGCTGTATCAGTCCCAAAACTGTACCAGCGGCGAGAAGCGCTCCTATGGTCGGGTGAAGATCACGGTGGGCGGAGTCACCTATACGGTGTATAACACCCATCTGGCCCTTTCCAACGATGAAACCGATCCTATGCGTACCGCCGGAACCAACCAGTTGAAGGAGGTCCTGAACCGGGCCAAGAACGATGAATATGCCATCGTGATGGGGGATATGAACTCCGAATGTAAGCATATTCAGGCCGTGGTGGATAACAGCATCTTCACCAGCCTGAACGGCGGCAAGGATTTCAATTCCGTGATCCATACCTTCCCCGCCGGCAGTAGTCCCTACACCGATATCGATCATATTATCGTTACCGATAGCCTCACCTATGCCTTGGATGAGCGCACCGGCGCAGGAATGTTTACCAACAAAACCGACCTGAGCGACCACAATATGATCTATACCTTTGTAAAACCCAAAAACTAAAAGAACGCCCCGCAGTATAAGAACTGCGGGGCGTTCCACATATTGTTTAAAAAATGTCACATAAAATCATCGGGAAAATGCTTGATTTGTGGTAGAATGTTTGTATATGATGGTGTATTGTCACTTGAAACGCCTTTTTTAGGAGGAAATACAATGTTTGATCGAAAAATAAGAATCGTTTCGGCACTGATGACGGTTTGTATGCTTTTAAGCATGCTGACCTGTTTTGTGCTGCCTGCCGTGGCAGAAACTACGACTCCAACAGCGGGGCTGGTGGATACCAGCGATATGATCGACCTGAATACAGTGACGGTCTATCGGGGCGCACTGGATGAGAAGAATAAAGATGGCTCGGAACTTTCTGTAAAGCAGAAGAACGACCGCACCTACGGCACCTGGACGGAAGATTTAGGGACCATCTCTGACAATAGAAAAGGTACCTGCTATAAGATCACCGACCGCAAGGGCCTGGAGGTATTTGCCGCCATCACCTCGACCTATACCTGTTCGATGGTGGGCAACTACGTATACCTGGCCAACGATATCGATATGGAGTGGGAAAACTTCTGTGGGATCGGTCGGCCTCTCAGCGCCGAAAGCGGCCAGTATTCCTTCAAGGGGACCTTTGACGGCAACGGCTTTGTGATCAAAAATCTGTTGATTAACCAGCCTGAAAACTACCGGATCGGCTTTTTTAATTTCTATTATGGCGGAAACGGCGGCGTGATCCGGAACTTGGGGATCGCCAACGGCCTGATCCTGGGTGGACAGCACACCACCACAGCCGATTGTTACGACGGCGTGGGCTCTATCGTGGGCGATAGCTGGAAGGGTACCTTGGAAAACTGTTGGTCTGCCGCCACGGTTATTTCCACCAGCGGCGCACCGACCGGCGGTCTGGTAGGCCGCAGCAGCCGTGATGCTTCCACTGTTAAACTGAATAACTGCTATTTCCTGGGCACCGTGAATAACGCCGCCGATACGGCTACCTATGGCCTGGGTGGCGAAACGACTGCTTTGACGTTGACCTCCTCTTATATAAAAAACAATGGTGCCACAGCGGAAAGCCTCAATGGCACCGGCTTGACCAACAAGGGTTTGGGCAGTGATTATGCAGCCCAATACGACGTGGCGTTTGCGGAGGTTTCCGGAACCCCGGTCCTCACCTATTACAAGGCGGGGGAAACCACGCCTTACATCCAGCGGACAGTGGAACGCAACCTGAAGCAGGATGCCTGGAACCTGAACCGGGTCCAAGCCGGCGGATTTATCTGGACGGTGAACGATCAGGGGAATCTGGTCGTGGGAACCGCGGCGGATCAGATCCATCGGTTGGTTGTTACTGTTACGAATCAGGCAAAAGAATACATTGTTTACGGTAAAGCGGGCGAATCTGTGAATTTGTTGAAGCTTTTGGGTATCCAAAAGGGGACCTTCACCGTTCTGGACGGAAGCCAAGGAATCCTGACGGATAACATAACCTTCACCTTTGGCAGCGGCGATGCCGCTTATAACGCTGAACCAATGTACTATGAGGATGTGGAGACTCTGCGGGCATTGTATGCCACCCACACCCAATTCTGGGATCTGAAACAGGTCAAAGAAGAATTGGACGCCATGGACAAGGTTCTTGCTGAGGGCGGCTATGAAAGTGGGGAAGCCTTCAATAAACAGATCAACCGCATTGCGGAGCGGTTTATTCTTACTGTCGAAGATAAAGTGCCCGTAACGCTGAAAACCGAGGAAATTACCCTGAAAACCGGCATGGTGATTCCTGCCATTGATCCCATTGGGGATGCAACCTTTACCCGTCTGGGCATTTACAATACCGCCGATCTTTTGGCTGTGCCCGATTCCTTTGGTCAGGGCCGAACCTTGTATCTTTGCGCCGATCTGGATATGAAGGGCGTGGAATACACCTCCATTTTGGAATTTTCCGGCAATTTTGATGGTCAGAACCATTTGATCAAAAACTTCTCTGCCGCCGATGAAGGCCTGTTCGCAGAATATCGTGGCAGTTCGATTAAAAATTTGGAGTTTACCTTTGAAGAAGGAGCGGTATATACCCAGCCCGGCATCTCCTATGTGGGTTTGCTTTGT
>JAZOXD010000099.1:0-2016 GCA_045659565.1 Eubacteriales bacterium
ATCCGACTTGATCATCTTCACGTCGTCAACAGAAAGCTCGCCGCCGAAGGAATTGGAAGGAGCCACGATCATAGCGGCATCACCGCTGAGGAAATCAGCAACGGCATCCTCAAAGCTCTTATTGAAGCAATCGGCAGAGAAAGCACCGGCAGCCTGCAGAGTCTTCACATCATCAACAGCACGCTCCCAGCTGGACATTACGCCAAAGGAGGGAGTGTAGCTATGCTCGGCAGTACCACCCTCGGCCAGAATCATTTCTTCCATAAAATAATCCAGACCTTCATCCGCAAAGCCTGCGGCGATGGGGGTAATATTATTTTCCTTCAGGGTTTTAACAGCAGCCATCAGAGCGTCCCAAGTGGTGGGATTTTCAATATTCAGTTCCTTCAGCTTAGTGCGGTTATAATAAAGCCCTTGGAAGTTTCCGTAGATAGGATACATAAAGTTGGTCAGATCTTCTTCCTGGGAAAGGGTATAGATATGCTTACCGCTGTTTTCCATCAAAGAAGAAAAGGTGCTTTGCATCGCACCGATACCGATGATGCTATCCGTTTCCATCAGCTCGTTGATAAAGTCGCCACGCTCGGTAAATATCATTGCAATACTGCCGTTATCTACCTTTTTCTTGAATTTTTTCATTGCCTTGGCGTTGTCCTGATCAGGGATGGTTTCAAACTTCAGGTTCACCTGGCTGAACATACTCAGATCTTCTTTCCAAACAGAAAGAACCTCAGCCCAATCTTCCCATTCGGGATCATCGGTGCTGACAGGGATCGCAATGGTCAGATCGATGGGTTCCTGGGTTTCTTCTTCCACATACTCATCATCCGCTACCTTTTTACAGCCTGCAAACATAGTTAGCGCCATCATCAGCGCAATGATAAGGCTTAAAATTCTGATTACTTTTTTCATAGAGCAACCTCCACCTTTATTTGTCTTAACCTATCATAACATAAAGTGGAGATAAAATAAAGGGCTTTTTTTAAAAAATTAAAATTTTTTGGCAGAAAATTTCAAACCATTCCACCAAAACAAAGCGAATTTGTTGCTTCGAATCGGATTTTTGTAAAAAAGAAAGGGCATCCTCCCCCACCACCGGGAGCAATTCCGTTTCTGCCGTCCCCTTTTCCACCGCCGGAGAAAGGCACAGGGCCGGATACAGCACACACCAAAAATTTTGCCCCGCTGCAGCACCGATCTGCAGGCTTACCGCCTGGTAATTACCTGCGGGGAAGGAAAGGGATCCATAGGTTTTGGTTGGAAAAAACTGTTCTTCCACCGCCAGTTTCACCGGCGCATCACAACCATTGGCCCTCAAAATGGCTTCCGCCCTTTGTTGCAGTTCCAAGCTGTGGTCCCGGGCAGTCTGCAACGCTTCCTCCCGACTGTTACAGCCGGCAAACAGCTTCTTCAGCATTTCAAAAACACCGTTACGTACTTTTATTTTCAGTTCCTGATCCACCTCTGCATCGGAATGGGCCACCACGTGGAAGCGCACCACCTCCTGCCGGACGGTTTCTGCCTGCTGACGGCCGCTTACCAAAAGATAAAGCATCCCGCAAAGCAGCACCGCCCCCGGCACCAGGATCCCAAAGATCCATTGCTTTTTCAACATGAAAAACACCTCCTGCCGAAAGCATCGACAAGGAGGTGTTATTCTTATTCAATTATTTGGTACCAAAGATCCGGTCGCCGGCATCGCCCAAGCCGGGAACGATATAACCCTTTTCATTAAGTTTTTCATCCACATGGGCGCAATAGATATCCACATCCGGATGGGCAGCCTGCAAAGCAGCAACCCCTTCGGGTGCGGCGATCAGGCACATAAATTTGATCCGGTTGCCGCCCAGTTCTTTGATCTGGCGGATAGCATCAATGGCGCTGCCGCCGGTGGCCAGCATAGGATCGGTCACAAATACCAACCGCTTGCCGATGTTGGCGGGCAATTTACAATAATAAGGATGGGGTTCCAGAGTTTCTTCGTCCCGATACATCCCGATATGACCCACCCGAGCG
>JAZOXD010000100.1:0-4353 GCA_045659565.1 Eubacteriales bacterium
TAAAGAGGTGGGCCATTTCAAAATATTCAATGCCGTATTTATGGCAAAGGTTTACCCAACGTTCCAGTAAAGTGAAGTCAAAAGAATAGGTATTGCCGTTCTTTTTGACCTTCACTAATTGCATTGTGGGTCGTTCCTTGCCGACACCGGTATCCAAGGGTGGGGTAAAGATGGGGGTCAGCAACATGGTAAGGCCGGTGCGGGCAGCGGTTTTGATGTAGTTTTCGATCAGCTTCCAATGGCGCTCGCTCATCATTTTCACCTTATGGTAAGCGGCGATGGAATCGCAATGGAACCATTGGGTGAACACAAGATCGTTCTTTTTGAGCGTTAGTTCCTCAACCTTGACGATCACCTTAACCTTGCTTGGTTTGCCAAGAATTTCTCCTGTATGGCTGTGATAATGGACGGTGAAATAAAGGGGGTATTCACCGGCCGGCTGATCTTCCGTGATATCCACGGTCACCATCAGTGCTGTGGAGGAGTAAAGTTGAGCATAAAATGATTCTTTGGCTTTCAAGGGAATCAGCGCATCCGGAAAAAGACCCGGTTCCTTGGAAATGTAATCATCGTCGCAGCCCGGGTATGCCGGCAAGGCTGCGGGTTGATGATCGACCAAGGCAACCCGTGTTGCGTTTTTAAGCGAAGAACGTAAGGTATAATATGCGGTTGTTCTGCGCGCTCTTACCCCTTCTTCGGGGAAATAGCCGATCTGAATTTGAAAAGAAACCCGTTCTCCCCGCAAGGCGCGGACTTGCTTGATGGGTGCATAGGCATCATAGGAATCGCGGAGTAATACTTTTTCCATGGCGGAAACAGCTTTTGCTTTAAACATTTATAAATCCCTGCCTTTGTTTTTTTCTTTAGTATAGCATAATATTTTTGGAGAGCAAAGATAAAAAATGTTCAAAATTTTATAATAATCGACAAAAAATAACCGCCGAAGAAAAATACTCCGGCGGCGGAAGATCTTTAAAAAGAAAAAAGCATTGTTGCGGTTGTTTCTGTAATAAAAAGAAACTTGCAAACACCCAAAATTCTTTTAAAAAATCTTCTCTGAAAACGGTGTTCAGGGAGTGATTCTCCCAACTTCCACGCTGCCGCGATTGAGCCCCACCGTCTTGAAAAGCAGAACCGCTTACTGCAGCAATCATAGTATGAGCGGGCGGCAAAAAAATATGCGCTGTAATTTTTTTACAGCGCAAAAATTATTTTTCATTCAGTTCCGGAAGTTCCAGGGGAACAAAGGGGCGGGGAGGCGTGCGACGCAAAGGGGTGTACAAAAACTTTCTGCAACAATAGTCTGCACGCACCAAGCCTTTTTTTACACAGATAATATCATCAGTCCCTAAAATAGGCTTGCCGTGTTCGCAATAAGCGCAAATTTTTTCAATATCCTTGGAAAAGATCATAATATACCCCTCTTATAACCGTTTGATTTATTATAACCTCTTTTGCGGAATTTGTCAAAGATTATTATAAAAAGTCCGGGTATGATCAACAGAAATGAATTCAAAAGTAAATTCTTTCGCAGAAAAAAAGCAAAAAGCGGCAGCGAAACAGCATATCCAATTTTCGCTAATATCATCGGCCAGAGGGGTAACTGCTCCTCAATCAGGTAGGTTCCATTCTGCATCATGACCGACCAACCGGAAAAACCCACCAATGCCGCAATTATATAAAAATTCGAAAACTGTGAGATTCCTCCCACTAATTCCAAGATTCCATAAAGGATCTCTGCCCCGGGAAAACCGGCAAATAATGTTGCAACCGCCGAGAAAAAGGCGATGTAGACTGTCAGATTTAATCCGCCCACCGCTGCCCCTGAAAAGCTGTCGGAAATTGATCGCAAAATTGGCGTATAGGAATTTCGTTTTACAACAGATCCGTGAAAAACCTCTAACACAATGCCCAAATGAAAAGAAACCAACAACTGCGCCAGATATAGTATGATTCCATCCCGTCCGTTTCCCAATAATTCCTTTCCCAAATAAGCGATCAGAAAAGCCGGCGATGCATTGGAACAACAGGCCGAAAGCCGGATGGTATCTTCCCGATCAATCAATCCCCGTCGGTAGCATTGTGTGACGGTTCTGATTCCCAAGGGGAAGCCGCAAAGCTGGGAGGTGATCCATAAGGTAACCGTGGGCGGCAAGGGGATCACCTCCAGCCATTCGCCGATGATCCCGCAAAGAACCATCGAGGGCAGCAGCGCCGGAAGAACCGAACGGTAGCTTAAGGCCAGCCCTCGTCGGATTCCAGCCCCTAACCGCCCGGAGATCAAAATACTTCCTGCTATAGCCATCAGCAAAAATAATATGAAGATGAACTTTGTTGTTTTTTTCATACTGAAATCCTATGCTTCCCGCATAAAAATAATACGAAAAGAGGGGATTTCCATGAAACGAAGAAAAAAGCAGCATAACAGCGGTAATGCCATCCGGCGATTTGTTAAAATGCTGGATCTTCCGGAATTTGTGGCCGGTCGGGATGAATGTGTTGAGATTTGGGGTGGGAACACGGTATTGGTGGAGGGCGCCCGGGGCGTTCATACCTATGAGCCGGAGCTGGTAAAGATCCAAATGAATCAATATCGGCTGGTTCTGCATGGCGATGGATTTTTGTTGGCCCATTTTGGGAGCGGTTGCCTGCGGGTCACCGGCCGACTGAAGCAATTGGAATGGGAGGAATAGCGTGAGGGATTATCTGGCTTTTTTTGGTGGCAGAGTAAGGGTGGAGGCCAAAGGCCATCAATTGGAAGGATTCATCAATCATTGCTACCGTTGTAATATTCGGTTGCTCCGTCCGGTGCGAATCAGTGAAAACCGTCTGCAATTCACGTTGCCTTGCCGTGCCTTCCGCCGGTTGCGGCCGCCAGCTTTTCGCTCGGGGACCCGGATTCGTATTTTAAAAAAATCCGGCCTTTTTATGGCCATTCGCCCCTATAAAAAACGCTGGGGTCTACTGCTGGGAATTTTGTTGTTTTTAGGCTTGGTATATTATAGTTCCTGCTTCATTTGGAATGTTGAAGTGTTGGGCTGTAAGACTATTTCGGCCACTGAAATTGCCGAGGATCTGAAGCAGAAAGGGTTGGATGTGGGCTGTTCCAGACAGATTGATGTGAATCGCATTGAGAATCAGTATTTGATGGGGAACGATAAGATCAAATGGATGTCCATCAATATCAAGGGGACCACTGCCTATGTGGAGGTCCGGGAGCAGGGGATCCCCCCAAAAATGATCGATGGCTCGGTTCCCACCAATATTTATGCCCAAAGGGATGGGATCATCCGTTCAATCAATGCCTATGGAGGAACTCCCTGCGTGGTGGCAGGGCAGCCGGTGATAGCTGGCGATCTGTTGGTTACCGGCGATTGGACCGATTCCTACGGCATCCGTCGCCTTTCCCATTGCCTGGCTACAGTGATGGCAGAAACCCGCCGTGAAAAAGAGATCACCATCCCTTTTTCGGAAATCCAACCCCGAAAAACCGGAAAAAAACAAAAATTTTTTGCAATTTCTTTTGGGAAGTTGCGAATACCTCTTTATTTTAAAAAGAAAATAGACTATAATAACATTATCGTATCTTGGGAACGTGCGCTCACTTTCGGCGATTTCGCCCTGCCGCTCCGTCTTTCCTCCCAATGCTATGAGGAGGTTGTGGACCAAAAGGTTACCCGAACCGAGGATGAAGCGCGCAAAATGGCCTATGCCCGCCTAGGCTTTTATGAACAGGATGAGCTGTCCTCGTTGCAACTCCTGAACCGGGAAACCTCCGAGACCCTCTCCGATGGAGCCTTTGTCCTGAATGCGGTGTATGAATGTGTAGAAGAGATCGGTATCGCTATGCCGATCGAAGGAGCAACGGATGCAGAAAATACTCAAGAATCTGGATAATTTCCTCACCCCCGCAGTGTTCGGTACCTTTGACGAAAATGCCGGCGTGCTGGAATCGGAACTGGATGTCAAACTGATCAATCGGGATGAATATCTGGCGGTCAGCGGCGAAGAACCTAACGTGGAGCAAGCCGCGGTGGTGTTGGAAAATCTCTTTGCCCTGGCGGCCAAAAATGAACAGATCGATGTGCAAAAGGTGCGCTATCTCATTAACCTCGCCCGGGAGGATAGCGGGCAGAATGTGGTGCAGGCCTTGGACGAATGTATCTGTATTACTACCCGGGGCAAGCCTATCAAGCCAAAGACGATCGCCCAAAAGAAGTATGTGGAATGTATCCATAAAAACGTGGTTACCTTCGGCGTTGGCCCCGCAGGCACCGGCAAGACCTATCTGGCGGTGGCTCTGGCGGTTTCTGCCTTAAAAAGTAAGCAGGTAGCCAAGATCATCCTGACCCG
>JAZOXD010000101.1:0-2255 GCA_045659565.1 Eubacteriales bacterium
CCCCCCAGACCATTAAGGCCATGGTTCTGGGGATGGGGGTGGCGGACATCACTAAAATATGGGGCTTTTTGCCCTTGGCGGCCAACGCCGCCCGCTGGCGCACCCCGAACCGATGCTGTTCATCGGCAATGACCAATCCCAGCTCCTTAAATTCCACCTGTTTTTGCACCAAAGCGTGGGTGCCGATGGCCACCCGGATGGAGCCATCCTTCAGCCCGGCATAAATTTTCCGCTTTTCGGCAGCGGAGGTGGAGCCCACCAACAGGGCACAAGAATAGCCCAATTTTTCCAAAAGGGGCTTGAAATATTCTGCGTGCTGTCGGGCCAAAATTTCGGTGGGGGCCATGATGGCCACCTGATGCCCGGCAGAAAGGGCCGCAAAGGCACTCTCCCCCGCCACAAAGGTTTTACCGCTGCCCACATCCCCCTGCAACAGCCGGTACATGGCATAAGGACCGGCCATATCTGCCAAAATTTCGGCGGTGGCCTGTTTTTGGCTTTCGGTGGGTTCAAAGGAATGAAGCTTGCGGAATCCCTCGCCGGGATCCTTGACCGGATAGCGGTTTTCATCCTTGCCCAGCCGGGAGAAAAGTTGCAATCCCAACTGGAAATAAAGCAATTCTTCAAAAATCAAGCGTCGACGGCCCCGGGCCACGGCCTCCATCACTTGGGGGCAATGCACAGCGGGCAAGGCCTCGTTCAAGGGCAACAGATCGTATTTTTCCAAAAGCCCTTGGGGCAAGGGGTCGGAAGGGAGCCATGCCGGATTGTTCAAAATTTCTTTCAACCACGTGCGCAGCTGCCGCTGATTCAGCCCGCTGACCAAGGGATAAACGGGATCGATGGCGGGTTTTCCGCCGGGCTTCAATTCCTCCACCCGGGGTGCCACCATATGGAACAGCTGCTTGGGGTCCATCCGCCCGTAAAAATTAAAGAGCTTCCCCACTTTTAGTTTATCCGCAATATAGGGATTATTGTAAAAAGTTAAATTCAAAGAACCGCTGGCATCCGCCACGGTGGCGGTGGTAAGGATGCGCCCCCCATAGATCCGCCGAGATTGGGGCGGTTCGGTTACAGCGGCATTGATGCTCACCGTTTCGCCCAGCATCAGAACCGCATCCCGAATGGGAACGGTCATGGAGCGATCCTCATACCGGCGGGGATACAGGCGCAGGAGATCGTCGGTATCCGAAAGGCCCAATTTTTCCAATAATTCAGCCCGCTTTTTGCCCACGCCTTTTAATTTTGTTAAGGGCGCCATCGCCTGCACCTCCTTTTTTCTTTTATTTTATCCTATTCCGGCGCAATTTTCAATTAAATCTTGCGTTCTAAAGAGAAATGCACTAAAATACATTTATAAAGGATGTGTGAAACCAATGAAAAAAACGATTCTGATCACCGGTGGCAGCGGCGCCATCGGCAGTATGACCGCCTATTGGGCGGTTCGGCAGGGCTACCGGGTAGCCTTTGGCTATTGCAAGAATAAAGAGGCCGCCGAAAATTTGGCAGAGGATCTTGCCAAGTTAGGGGGCGAGGTTTTGGCTGTTCAGGGCGATCTGACCAAGGCAGAGGATCGGGAGCGGTTGGTGAACCAAACCCTTGAGGCATTCGGTTCCATTGATGTTTTGGTCAATAACTTCGGGGTGGCCCGCTATTGCGAATTTAGCCAAGAAACCGCCGAGACCATGGCCGAAAATCTGAACCAAAACCTATTGAGCCATATGGCATTGACAAATCTTTGCCTGCCCCAAATGCTGCAGCGGAAAAGCGGCAGTATTGTGAACATCTCTTCCGTTTGGGGGCAAACCGGCGGCAGTTGCGAAGTGGTTTATTCCGCAGCCAAGGCGGGATTGATCGGCTTTACCAAAGCATTGGCCAAGGAACTGGCCCCGGCAGGCATCACCGTGAATTGCGTTGCGCCGGGTTGCGTGGCGGGCAATATGCTGAAGGGGCTGGACTTGGACGCCCTGAAAGAAAAGATCCCCACCGGCAAGCTTTGCAACGGCTTGGATATTGCCAAATCCATTCTGTTTATCGCGGAACAGGAACAGATCACCGGGCAGGTCCTTCCCATCAACGGCGGCATGTACATCTAAACGGATAAAAATGGCACCGACCGCAAAAAATAAGAAAAATAAAAAGTTGGTCCACCTCTTTCCCTTTTGACCGCTTTTTCTTTCCCGTTTTTCTCTTTTCCCCTTGCGGTTTTAAGGAACGATCCCTAACCGGGATCGATTTGAATTTTTTGCTTTCCG
>JAZOXD010000102.1:0-6998 GCA_045659565.1 Eubacteriales bacterium
TGATCCAGGCAACCTTCCGCTCCAATTATGCCCTGATTGGCATTCCTTTAGCCCAATCTCTTTTTGGGGAAGAAGGGGTTAAGGTTGCGGCATTGCTCTCTGCCTTTGTCATCCCCACTCTGAATATTTTGGCCGTAATCAGCCTTTCAGTGTTCCAAACGGATAACAAAAAGATCAGGATCAAAGGCATTTTACTCAATATCCTCAAAAATCCCCTGATTGAAAGCGTGGCGGCGGGGCTGTTGGTCTTGGTGCTCCGTAGCCTGTTTTTGCAATGGGGTGTGGAATTCCGTCTTTTTTCCATCACACCGCTCTTTAAGGTGCTGGAATGGCTTTCCAACGTGGCCACCCCTATGGCTCTTTTGTGCCTGGGTGCCCAATTTGAATTTTCTGCGGTGGCAGAACTGAAAAAAGAGATCCTCTTCGGAACCCTGGTGCGTACCGTGGTGGTGCCTGCGCTGGGGCTGGGGATCGCCTACCTGTTTTTCTATCCCACCTTCGGCGGGGCGGAATTCGCTTCCTTTGTGGCTCTGTTCGCCACCCCCGTGGCCGTTTCTTCCGTGCCAATGACCCAGGAGATGAAGGGGGATGCGGTTTTGGCGGGTCAGTTGGTAGTGTGGAGTACCTTGGTCTCCGGTGGCACCATCTTCCTCTATACCTTCCTTTTGCGGTTGCTGGCTGTTTTTTAAATTACGAAAATGTTTCGTAGGGGAAAGGATTGACAAAGTATTTTTTCTTTTAATATAATAAAGAAAAAATGCCAAGGAGAAAAAAGATGGCAACCGTTAACGTGAATTTTCAAAAATCTGTGGGCAAAATCAAGGCGATGCACGCCGTGGGTCAACCGCCCATCGGTGGGGGATTTCGTAAAATTAATTTTTCCTATATTCGATTTTTGGAAGAAGCGAATATTCCCTATTCCCGCCTCCACGACGTGGGCGGAAGCTATGGGGGTGGGCGCTATGTGGATATCCCCAACCTGTTCCGTGATTTTGATGCGGACGAAACCGACCCCGCAAACTATGATTTTGCCTTCACCGACGCCCTTTTGGAAGGGATGGCAGAATATCATCTGAAGCCCATCTTTCGCCTGGGCGTGACCATTGAAAATCAGTTTCATATCAAGGCCTATCACATTTATCCCCCCAAGGATTTTGCCAAATGGGCGCGGATCTGTGAACACGTGATCCGCCATTATAACGAAGGCTGGGCCAACGGCTTTCACTACGGCATTGAGTATTGGGAGATCTGGAACGAGCCCGATAACGGCGCCCCCGGCCAAAACCAGATGTGGTTGGGCACCAACGAACAATATTACGAACTTTACGATATTACCGCCCGCCATCTGAAGGCCTGCTTCGGCGATACCATCAAGGTGGGGGGCTACGGGGCCTGCAGCCCTCGGGGTATTTTCTACGATCCCGAAAAATACGGGGTGAACTGGGAAAAAGAAGAACCCACCGAAACGGGAATTCACCGTATGGGCTTTTTGTTCGGGTTCTTGGATTATATCACCGAACATCAAAGCCCCATCGACTTTTTCTCCTGGCACAGTTACGCCAACGTGGAAAAAACCATTGAAATGACCCGTTTCTTTGAGCGCACTTTAAAGAAATACGGCTTCGAAAATCTGGAAACGATGTTGAATGAATGGAACGGCCCCCACGAGGAAATTCAGCACGGCACCTCCTATGCCTCTGCCCAGGTGGCGGCAATGATGTGCGCCCAGCAAAACGAAAAGGTGGATATGCTCTGTTTTTATGATGCCCGTCTTCAGGCAAGCCGTTACGCAGGGTTCTTTGCCCCCTATACCTGTGAATTGTTCTGCACCTACTATTCCTTCAAAGCCTTCGGGCAACTTTACGCTATGGGTACCCAGGCGGAATGTATTTGCGATACGGAAAAAATGTATGCCGTTGCCGCTTGCGGAAACGGGAAGCGGGGGTTAATGGTTACCAATACCACCGATGCCCATCAACAGGTGGAAACCAACTTTAAAGGCGCCACCGTTTATCTGATCGACGAGGATCATCACCTGGAACAAACGGATTGGGATTCCCAAGCCTTTACCTTGGCAAAAGATCAGGTGGTTTACATTGAAAAATAAAAAAGACCCCTTAGGGGTCTTTTTTTCTTTGTTTATGTATGTTATACTAAAGCAAGTCCATAGCGCAAAGCGAGGAGGTAAACAATGAAGATTTTATTTAAAGGGAATCAAATTGAACTTTCGCGGGGGCTGGAACTGTTGGCGGCCGATTTAGGGGTCACTCTGGCCCAAGGGGGCTATGTGATCGAACTGGAAAAGCAGGAAGAACCTGTTCTTTCTGTTTCTCTTTCCAATAAGAAGGGGAAGATTGTTTATAACGAACGGTGCCAATTCTTCCGTGCCTTCGGCTTGCTGGTGGAACAGCTGCAAAGGGAAAACGAGGAATTTGAAATCAACGAAGAACCTCAATTTAATATGAACGGTCCGATGTTTGATGTATCCCAGGGGAATGCGGCCTTCAGCATCCCCGTATTGAAAAAGATCCTTCGCCAACTGGCGCTGATGGGCCTGAATATGATGATGCTTTATTGTGAAGATACCTTCCAAGTGGAAAATCAACCTTATTTTGGCTATATGCGGGCCAAATATACCGAAGCCGAAATGAAGGAACTGGATGATTACGCCTATGACCTGGGCATTGAAATGATCCCCTGCATCCAGACCTTGGCCCACCTGCCCGATCCCTTGCGGTGGAAGGTGTTCCGCACCATCAAGGATTATCGGGAATGTCTGATGGTGGGGAAGGAGGAAACCTATGCCTTCATTCGGGATCTGCTGGTTTCCGCCAGCCGCCCCTTCCGCTCCAAACGGATTCATATCGGTATGGATGAAGCGGGTAATTTGGGCCGGGGCGCTTACTTAAAGGAATTCGGTTATAAGGAACCCCACAAACTGATGGCAGAGCATCTGAAACGAGTGATGGAGATCGTGGAGGAATTGGGGCTGGAGCCTATGATGTGGGACGATATGTTCTTCCGCTCCGTATTCAATGGGCAGTATCATCGCCCGGGTGATTTCCTGCCCCAAGAGGTGATTGATTCCGTGCCCAAAAAGATGGCCTGCGTTTATTGGGATTATTACCATATGGACGTAGATTTTTACCGTCAGGTGATCCCCGCCCATCAACAGTTATCCGATAAAATGATCTTTGCAGGCGGTTGCTGGACCTGGGTGGGCTACAGCCTGGCCTGGTCCAAAACCAAACGCCAGACCGAACTGGCCTTGGGCGTTTGCAAAGAACTGGGTGTAAAAGACGTGTTTATGACCACCTGGGGTGATAACGGCAGCGAAGCCCTGATCCATACCAACCTCATCGGTTGCCAGTTGTTTGCAGAGCACGGTTACACAAAGGAAATCGATTTCGAAAAATTTGCCCGCCGCTTCACCTTCTGCACCGGCGGCCACGCAGAGGATTTCCAACTGTTGGAACTGTTGGATAAAACCCCCCAGATGGAGGGATTGGAGGATGCCTCCGAATATAATTCCTCCAAATACTTAATGTGGCAGGATCTGATGACAGGCCTGTGCGATTATAACATCCGCGGTTGGGAACTGGATGCCCATTACGCGGCCTTGGCTCCCCGCCTGAAGGAAGCCGCCACCCGTAACGGCCAATTCAACGGCATCTTTGAATTCAGCTATCATGTGGCCAACACCCTGGCAAAGAAAAGCCAGATGGGCCTTAGAATCACCGATGCTTACCTGAGCGGGGATCGGGAAACCTTGAAACGGATTGCCCAAGAGGAACTTCCCGAACTGAAAGGTCGCTATGCCGACCTTCGCCGCGTGCATATGCAAAACTGGTTCAAACTTTATAAGCACCTGGGCTGGGATATTATGGATATGCGTTACGGCTCTTTGATGACCCGAATTGATAGCGCTCGGGAAGAAATTATGATGTATCTGGAAGGGAAACTGGAACGGTTGGAGGAACTGGAAGAACCCCGCCTGCCCTTTGACGGGGCAGAAGGCCCGGTAAAATATCTCAACTTTTTCGGCCGTATCGTATCGGCTTCCCGCATTGCACCCCGCTGTTGATATTATAAAATAGGAGAATCAGAATGAAACTTGGCATCACAAGCGCAAACTACGCCCGTTATATGGAAAATCGATATGTGGAAATGGCCGCTGATGGCTATGGCTATTGCGATCTGAGCCTTTGCGACACCGAAACCGCTTTTTACGATGGGGAAATCGGCTTTGAGCAGATCCGATCCGAAAAAGCCCTGGCCGCCGCATCGGGCATCTCTTTCTATCAGGTTCACGGCCCCTGGGTTTATCCTCCCCGGGACGATACCCCCGAAAATCGGGAGGAACGTTTGGAGAAAATGGCTTTTTGCCTGGAACTGGCCAAGGAACTGGGGGCCCCTTATATGGTGGTGCATCCCATTATGCCCTTTGGCGCGCTGGAGGATCCTGACCCCGCCCTCTTTTATCAGATGAACCTGGAATTTTTCCGCAGGCTGATCTCCGCCGCCGAAAAAACAGGCGTTACCATTTGTATTGAAAATATGCCTATGACCGGCCTGGCCATTTCGCCCCCGTCAGAAACTCTGCGGCTGGTCAAAGACCTGAACCATCCCCTGGTGAAAATGTGCTTGGATACGGGCCATTCCATGGTTAAAAAGATGCAACCGGGCGATGCGATGCGCCTTTGCGCCGATGAGATCCGTACCTTGCACGTTCACGATAACTGCAGTCGGCGGGACGAACATCTGTTCCCCTTCCAGGGTCAGGTGGATTGGGCGGATTTTATGGCCGCCATCAAAGAAACAGGCTTTGATGGGGTGCTTTCCATCGAAAGCAAGGTTCCCCAAAAGGCAGAAACCCCCGCCCATCGTCAGATGCTGCGCACCTTGGCTTTGCTTACCAAGCAATTAGTGGGGATGAATGAACCTACTCAAAAAATCGCCCTTTTCGATCTGGATGGAACCCTCATTGATTCCATGGAACAGTTCGGGCGGGGAATGTTGAAGATTCTGGATGAAGAAAAGATTCCCTACGGACAGGATATGGTCCACTACGTAACCCCTTTGGGATACACCAATACCGCCAAATATTACCAAACTTTGGGGGTGTCCGGCTCCGTGGAAGAAATTGTAAAACGGATGGAAGCCAACCTGGTTTACGAATACGAAAATAATATCGGCCTGAAGCCCTTTGTTCGGGAATATCTGGAAAAACTGAAAGGGGAAGGGATTAAATTATACGTGCTCACCGCCAGCCCCCATATCGTTACTGACGTGGTGTTGAAGAAAAACGGCATCTGGGATCTGTTTGAAAAAGTCTGGTCCGTGGAGGATTACGGCTTATCCAAGGGAATGGCGCCCATCTATCATCGGGTGGCAGAGCGCATTGGCTGTACCACCGCCGATCTGGATTTTTACGACGATAATCCCTTGGCGCTGATGGGTGGCAAGGCCGCCGGCTGTCGGATCCACGGGGTGAAAGATCGTCAAACCCTTCATGATCTGGAAACGGTTCAGATGTTGGCCGATCTTTATATTGAATCTTATAAGGAATTATTATAATATGAATTTCTCTCTTTCTCCCAAAACCGAAACGCTGGAATATGCCGCCCTCGAGCTGGAAAAATATCTTTTGATGATGGATCCCGCTTTCCCCGGGGATAAGAATATTGTTCTTTCCATCGAAGCCTATGAGAATATTGATCCGATGGTGGATGATATCATCGAGATCGATATCAAAGAAATGGAAGGCTTCATAAAGGGCAGTAACGGGCGGAGCGTACTGATGGGGGTGTATACCTTGCTGAAAAGCGCCGGCTGTATGTGGGTGCGCCCCGGTATAAAGGGGGAATATATTCCCAAAAAGATGATGGGGGATCATAGCCTTTCTTATTATAAAAAGGCCGATCAGCCCTTCCGGGGTGAATGTATCGAAGGCGCTGTCAGCCGAGAAAACGTCATTGATACGATCCTTTGGCTTCCCAAGGTGAATATGAACCTGTTTATGCTGGAGCAGGTGGTGCCCTATAACTATATCAGCCGTTGGTATAACCACGAACTGAACCCCCTGCGGGAAAACGAGGGCGTTTCTTTTGAAACCATCAGCGGTTATGTAACCGATATGGAAATGGCCATTAAAAAATGCGGGCTCCAGTTCCATGCCCTGGGTCACGGCTACCTCTTTGAGCCCTATGGCATCCATTATAAGACCCGCAATGATGTTTATCATCCCTCTGCCGAATGTATCGAGGCCATGGCAATGGTCAACGGGGAGCGTAAGCTCTTTAAAAATTCTCCCAACTTCACCCAGCCCTGTATGGGCAAGGATTGGGTTCGCAAGAACCTGGTGGATTGGCTGGTGGGCTATTTGGCGAAAAAGCCCTATATCGATTTTCTTCACGTTTGGCTTTCCGATAGCCGAAATAATCACTGCGAATGTGAGGCCTGCCAAAAAATGAGCCCCACCGATCATTATGTCCGCTTGCTGAATGAGCTGGACGAAGCCCTGACCCAAAAGGGCAAAAATACCAAGATCGTCTTTATTATGTACACGGATACCTATTGGGCGCCGAAGAAGGTGCGGTTCAATAACCCGGATCGGTTCATTATGACCACCGCCGCCACCGGGCGAAACCGTAACGAGACCTATTCTCCGGAGCGGTATCAGGGGGAATTGCCTATCTACCGCAGGAACCAATCGGCTTTTTCCCCCACCTTTGGGATGAGCCTGAGCTTTTTGGATACTTGGAAGCCCTTCTTTGACGGGCGCAAGTTTCTCTTTGAGTATAATCTGTATACCGACCATTACGTGGATCCCGGCTACGGTCATATTGCCCGGAATATCCATCGGGATATCAGCGCTTTAAAGGAGATTGGCTTTGATGGGATTATGGACGACAAAACCCAGCGCTGTTATTTCCCCACAGCCCTGCCCATGGCCGTGTTCGGCGAAACCCTCTTTGATGCAAAACTGAATTTTGAAG
>JAZOXD010000103.1:0-9811 GCA_045659565.1 Eubacteriales bacterium
TCGCTTATGACGGTTAAAAGGCAGTGGGTCGGAGTCTCACTGAGATGACACCTGCCGATGTAAACAAAGTGAGCGAGGATTCCGGTCTGCGCGGTCGTGGCGGCGGTGGTTTCCCCACCGGTTTGAAGTGGGATCTGGCTTCCAGAACAGTTGCTGATGTGAAGTATGTTTCCTGTAACGCTGACGAAGGTGACCCCGGTGCATTTATGGACCGTTCCATTTTGGAAGGTGATCCTCATGCTGTAATCGAAGCTATGGCGATTGCTGCTTATGCTGTTGGCGCTTGCAGAGGTTATGTTTATATCCGTGCTGAGTATCCTATCGCCGTAAACCGCTTGCAGATCGCTATTGACCAGGCTCGTGAATATGGCTTGTTGGGCAATAATATCTTTGGTACTGACTTTAACTTTGATATGGAGATCCGTTTGGGCGCCGGCGCATTTGTATGCGGCGAGGAAACCGCTCTGATGACCTCTATCGAGGGTAACCGTGGCGAACCCCGTCCCCGTCCTCCTTATCCCTCCGAAAAGGGTATCTTTGGTATTCCCACTATGAATAATAACGTAGAAACCTATGCCAACATTCCTCAGATCATTCTGAAAGGTGCTGATTGGTTTGCCGGTATGGGTACTGAAAAGTCCAAGGGTACCAAGGTATTCGCTTTGGGCGGCAAGATCGTGAACACCGGTCTGGTTGAGATTCCCATGGGTACTACTCTTCGCGAAGTTATCGAAGATATCGGTGGTGGCATCCCCAACGGTAAGAAGTTTAAGGCAGCTCAGACCGGTGGTCCTTCCGGCGGTTGTATCCCTGCTTCCTTGATTGATACCCCCATTGATTATGATAACCTGGTTGCTATCGGTTCTATGATGGGTTCCGGCGGTCTTATCGTAATGGACGAAGACAACTGTATGGTTGATATCGCTAAGTTCTTCCTTGAGTTTACTGTTGATGAATCCTGTGGTAAATGTACTCCCTGCCGTATTGGTACTAAGAGAATGCTGGAGTATCTGGACAAGATCACCGCTGGCAAAGCTACTATGAAGGATCTGGATGATCTGGAAGAACTTTGCTATTACATCAAGGCTAACGCCCTTTGCGGTCTTGGCCAAACTGCTCCTAACCCGGTTCTTTCTACTCTGCGTTACTTCAGAGATGAGTATGAAGCACACATCCTTGAGAAGCGTTGTCCCGCCGGTGTATGTAAGGATCTGATGCACTATGAGATCACCGATGCTTGTAAGGGCTGTACTCTGTGTGCTCGTAACTGCCCCGTTAATGCAATTGAGGGTACTGTTAAGAATTTGCATACCATCGATCAGGATAAGTGTATTAAGTGCGGCGTTTGCGTAAGCAAGTGTAAGTTTAAAGCAATTGTCAGAAAGTAAAGGAGAGCAAGATAATGCAAATGATTAATTTAACCATCGACGGCACTCCGGTTAGTGTACCTGCCGGTACCTCTGTTCTGGAAGCTGCCAGAAAAATCAATATTGATATTCCCACTCTGTGCTTTCTGAAAGAGATCAACGCCATCGGCGCTTGCCGTATCTGCGTTGTTGAAAACAGAGTAAATGGCATTGGCCGTCTGGCTGCTGCTTGTGTATTTCCCGTTGCTGAGGGGATGGAGATTTATACTCATAGCCCCATGGTTATGAAGGCCAGAAAGCAAACTTTGGAACTGATCCTCTCCAACCACGATAAGAAGTGTTTGTCTTGCTCTCGCTCCGGCGATTGCGAACTGCAGCGTCTGTGCACCGAATACGGTGTGGATAAAGAAGATGCTTATGAAGGCGAAATGACCATTTTTGATGTGGACGATTCTGCTACTCATATGATCCGCAACAACAATAAGTGTATCCTTTGCCGCCGTTGTGTGGCCGTTTGCGAAAAGAATCAGGGTGTTTCTGTTCTTGGCGCTAACGACAGAGGTTTTGCTACTCACATTGGCTCTGCCTTTGATGATCCTCTGGGTCTCACTTCTTGTGTATCCTGCGGTCAGTGTATCGTTGCTTGCCCCACCGGCGCTCTTGCTGAAAAGGACGATACCGATAAGATTTGGGAAGCTCTTGCTGATCCCACTAAGCATGTAGTGGTTCAGGTTGCTCCCTCTATCCGCGTTACCCTGGGCGAAGCCTTTGGTATGGAAATCGGTTCCAACGTAGAAGGTAAG
The DNA here is from genome assembly GCA_045659565.1 of Eubacteriales bacterium. GTDB lineage: Bacteria > Bacillota > Clostridia > Oscillospirales > QAKW01 > QAKW01. The sequence continues at coordinate 2,171 of JAZOXD010000103.1, forward strand.
ATGGTAACTGCATTGAAGAGATTGGGCTTTGACAAGGTATTTGATACCGATTTCACTGCCGACCTTACCATTATGGAAGAGGCCACCGAGTTGATCGAGCGTGTGAAGAATGGCGGCAAGTTGCCGATGATCACTTCCTGCTCTCCCGGTTGGATCAAGTTCTGCGAACATAACTTCCCCGATATGATCCCCAACCTTTCCTCTTGTAAGTCTCCCCAACAGATGCTGGGCGCTATGATCAAGACTTACTATGCAGAAAAGAACGGCATCGATCCTAAAGATATCGTAAGCGTATCTGTAATGCCCTGTACCGCTAAGAAGTTCGAAGTAGGTCGTGAAGATCAATCCGCCGCTGGTGTACCCGACGTGGATATCGCTATCACCACCCGTGAATTGGCAAAGATGATCAAGAGAGCCGGTCTGTTCTTTGACAAGTTGGAAGACGGCGAATTCGATAGCCCCTTGGGCGTTGGTTCCGGTGCCGGTTTGATCTTTGGTGCTACCGGTGGCGTAATGGAAGCCGCTCTGCGTACCGCTGTTGAAGTTCTCACCGGCGAAGAGTTGGGTAAACTGGAATTTGCCGACGTTCGCGGTACCGCAGGTATCAAGGAAGCCGCTTATAAAGTGGGCGATCTGGACGTTAAGGTTGCAGTATGTTCCGGTTTGGCTAACGCCAAAGAACTTCTGAAGAAGGTTCAGGCCGGTGAAGCTGATTATACCTTCATCGAAATTATGGCTTGTCCCGGCGGTTGCGTAAACGGTGGCGGTCAGCCCCATCAGCCCGCTTCTGTTCGGAATTTCGAAGACCTTCGTGCTCTGCGTGCCAAGGCTCTTTATGATACCGATGGCGCTATGAAGCTTAGAAAGTCTCATGAAAATCCCGAGATCAAGAAGCTCTATGATGAGTATCTTGAGAAGCCCGGTAGTCATAAGGCTCATGAATTGCTGCACACCAGTTATGTGGCAAGAAATCGCTTTGGCGATCAGTAATGAATCGAAAAAGGGCATTCCTTATGGAATGCCCTTTTAATTTTTACATATTTTTAATAAATAATCATTCACAAATAAGAAAATATGTAGTATAATATAGTTATATTTATTTACACGGAGGTTTTACCATGGGTAAAGGACAACGAGCCAGAGCCAGCCGCGCAGGCGAAAAAGAAGTTATGCGTGCGGTAATGGCCAAAAAAGCAAAGCAGAAAAAGATTACAACAATTGTTACTTCTATCATAGCACTTGTTTTGGTGGTTTGTATCGCCGGCGGATTAACCTGGAATGGGATCAATAATGCCGCTATTAAAAGAGGCGATGTTCAACGCAAAGCGATTGTAATGAAGACTGATAACTATGAAGTTGATGCTGCAATGATGACTTATTTCTTCTATACGCAGTATAATAATTTTGCCAATACTTATTCTGATTATTTGTCTTCTTTCAATTTGGATGTTAATAAATCCTTGCGTAAGCAAGACAGCGTTATGAGCGAAGGTAAAAGCTGGTTTGATTATTTTGCCGAACAGGCCGGAAATCAAGTGAAGGAACTTCTTTATTTGGCTGAACAAGCCAAGTCTGTAGGTGTTGCTTTGGAAGAGGCGGACAATAAAGAGATTGAGGCTGTTATCGATTCCTACAAGAAATATGCCGAAACCAATAAGATGTCCTTTAAAGATTTTCTTCCCGCTATGTTTGGTACCGGTGTGAACGAGAGTGACGTTCGTAAGTGTTTGGAACTTTCTACTTTGTCCGGGAAATACTATGATCAGTATCAAGAAAGTCTTACTTATACGGACAGTGAAATCGAAAAGTATTACTCTGATAATATGAATAACTATCGTTATGTCGATTATTATTCTTATACCGTTGAGGGCGATGATGCAGGTTCCGCCAAGTCCGCTGCTGATCAATTGGCTGCTGTTAAGAGCGTAGATGAGTTTGAGGCTTGGGTAGAGAAACGTGAAACTGCAATTGCTGATGCAAAGGATGATACTGAGAAAAAAGAAGAGGATAGCAAAAGTGTTGAGGATATTGTTTCCGCTTTGCCCGGTATCAAGGTAGGCTATACCGCTGAAGATGAGGCGTCTGAATGGCTCTTTAAAACTGCTAAAGTGGGCGATACTAAGGTGATCAAAGCTACTGACACCAGTTATACGGTATACTACATGACCGCAACACCTTATCGTGATGAGGCAGATACTCATAATATCCGCAATATCGTGCTGACCACTTCTACTTTCGAGAAGAAAGAAGATGCAAAAGCAAAGGCAGACGAAATTCTTAAATTGTTAAAAGATGAAGGCTTGAAAGCAGAGTCTTTTGAAAAATATGCCGCCGAATATAGCGAAGACAGTTATACCGCACAAAATGGTGGTCTTGGCGAAAACTATAAAGAGAGTGATTTTTCCGATACTTCCATCGCTACCTGGGCTTTTAACGAAAAGCGCGTGAAAGGCGACCTTGAGATTATTGAAGTGGCAAACGGTTACGCTATTTGCTATTATGAAGGCAAAGGTTTGGCTGCTTGGAAGGCGGATTGTACAGCTGATAAGAAGAATGCGGATTATTCTGCTGCCTATGAAGAGTGGACTAAAAAGTATTCTCTTGTTGAAACAACAAAGAATTATAAAAAGATTCCGGATAATGTATGATAATAAAACGGCGCATCGTAACGATGCGCCGTTTTATTGTTTTATCCAAAGAAAAAGGAACATCTTAGATGTTCCTTTTTCTTTTAAATAGTTGTCTCCATGGAATCATGTAGGCAATAGGATATAGAATGAACGATAATACTATTGAACCAAAGAAATCTAAAATGGAATGCTGTTTGACGAATGCTGTGGATAAGCAGATGGAAATAGTTAGCAAGGTTACAAGGACCAAAGTCCAAGGGTGTTCTTTGAACCATTTATTTCTCGCCATAGCTATGTTCATACCAATGGAATTTAAGCAGTGAATGCTGGGGAATACATTATATGGCGTATCTCCGGCCTGTAGCATTGCTAACCAATCGATCAAAATGTTTTCTCTTCCCAACGTGGAATAATCGACTCTCAACATCTGACAATTAGGAAAAATTGTATAGATTATGAGACAAAGGGTCATCCCGGTATATAAAAAGGTGCACATTTGAATGAATTCTTTTTTGGAATAGAAGAAAAAGAAAAGAAAGCCAAATGCGATATAGCCAAACCAAATAAAATATGGGATAGCAAATAATTCGTTGAACGGGATCAAGTCATCTAATTTGCAATACATTTCCACCGCTTCCGGTCGAGTTGGGGTATATTCATTCAGCCAAAAAAACCAAGGGAGGTAGATGAAAAAATATAGCAGCAAAAATATATGCCAATATTTTTTAAAAAGATTTTTTATCTTTAGCATATTAACATCCTTTAATTAAACTTATATACTTTTTGAACCAATCTATATCCACCAATTGTGAAATAACGGATAAACTTATTTCTGCTATGATAAAATCCGGCCAAAGAGCGGTAGCGGATATGGGGGTATACATCCGGATGATTTGTTTTGATATATTCCCAATATGAGGTTAACTTTTCCAAAGATTCCTCGGTACCGGATAATGTTAACAGAAGAGCGGCGATCAAAACCATAATCGATGCATAATTGATCATATAGCGGTAAAGCTTGGGACGATCTTTACGAATCTTGGACAGATTATGTTTTTCTAAAAGGAGTTTCGATACCAAAATCTGCTGGTCAACGCGCTTGATCATATTGGCTTCATTTACCGATTGATCAGAACGTCCGATAAAATAACGATAAAAATCGGCATCTAAATAATAAATGGTTTTTACCAAAGGCATTGGATAGTATAAGAAAATGTTATCTACATAGAAGGTGTGCAGAGGGATTTGCAGATCCGCTTCCCGTACCATCTCGGTACGGTAAAAGACAGAGTGCATAATTACGTAACGAGAAATATCAAAAAGACCGCATTCATCCCAGGTGAATTTTCTGTTGCGGGGGAAAATTCCGCGATAGTGTACGGTTCTGGGCTTTTCACCATCGTGCTCGTATGCATAATTACAGATGATCATATCCAAAAGATCACCATTATTTTGAAATTCTTCTATTAGATTCAAGATCTTTTGCAAAGAGGCTTCATCCGCCCAATCATCAGAGTCAACAACTTTGTAATACAACCCCTCGGCTTCTTTTAACCCGGACATAATACCGGATCCATGACCCCCGTTTTCTTTGTGAACTACTTTAACAAGATTGGGGTATTTTGCTTTGTATTCATCGGCTATGGTTGCTGTTCCGTCAGAAGAACCATCGTTAACGATAATGACTTCAATCTTATCTCCGCCAGTTAGTAATGTATCAATACAATGGCGCATATACGCTTCACTGTTATAACAGGGAACAGCAAAAGAAATTAATTTCATACTTATTGCTCCTTGGATTTTAGACTAATTTATTCAGTTTAGTTTAACATAATTCGTCTATAAAATCAAGATAAGTCCCGCAGTTTATTTATTAATTTTTCTCCAATCATTTCTGTGATTTCAAACTGTGTTCCATTATGATATTCCGCTTCAATTTCAAAATGAATACTTCGGGCTGCCATTAAGTTTTCTACAGCAGCATTCATTAATTCGTTACTCGTTTTTTGAAAAAACACGATTTTGTTTCTGTTTCGCTCAACAGGGAGAATGTTTATGAATTTTTTTAGATCGATTTTTTTAAAAATATCATCTTCATTTAAATTTGGATTAAACTGTCCGTCATCGGTAATAAACGAAAGGTTAACAGATGGAATGATGATGTGTTGAATTACATTGGAACCATGCAACGGGTGTAATCCTTGTAAATAATGAATTTTCCATTGATCCAATATTTTTTTTACGATTTTTAAAAAATAATGGCTTATCTTATACGAGTCGTGTAACAGGATCATATTTTTTCCAAGTTTTTTAAACGTCTGATTTGCATTGATGCATCCTTCTGCCGATATAGCAGAAAGAAAACGAGTTTCCGGCATTTTGTTCCATTCATTCTGTTGGCTTAAACCGTTTTGACAAAGAATCTGAACCACATAGTTTTCAATATCTTTAAAATTGATAAAAGGATATAACAACGACGACACTTCTGATTGTAAGGATTTTGCAGCATTCAATAGATTATAGGCTGATTTATATAATGGCTTTTTTTGATCGGATAATATGGCGACTTTATTTTTATCAATTTTTTGGAGCTCCCAGGCTTCACCCAGATTTATGATCGAACCGCCTGTTCCGGGATAAGTCGGCTCATAAGCGTGCGGAGCCGTTGCATCAATAACGATGGTTTTAATTTTTGGTAATATTACACCATCTAAGCTGGTGGGATCGCCGGAACACAGAATTAATTCTGCGTCGCTGAATTGGTTAGCAATTTTTTTCAGTAATGTACTCTTTCCGCATCCGGGACCACCTTTTAAGTAATATATGTATTGTTTTTTCTCATCAAGTAATTGGTCAAACAGAGACACGAACCCATTTCCGCTATTGGCGGCGCAAAATGTATGATATTTCATAGACTCACCTCACTTTATTCTATGTTTTTTCCGCAAATCAGTTCGTATAACTTTTCAAGAAGCTGGAAATAATGTTACAGAAAAGGGAGGTTGTGCTATGCTGAATAAGGTGGTGATCAGTGGCGTTGACACATCTAAATTGCCGATTCTATCAAATGATGAAAAAAATGAACTTTTAAGACGTATTAAGGCGGGGGATAAAAAGGCTAAAGAGATATTTGTACAGGGAAATCTGAGGTTAGTTTTGTCGATTGTCCAACGCTTTTCTGGTCGTGGAGAATGTATGGATGATTTGTTTCAGGTTGGGTGTATCGGGTTAATCAAAAGTATTGATAATTTTGACCTCAGCTACGGATTACGTTTCAGCACATACGGAGTTCCAATGATCCTTGGGGAGATCAGACGCTATTTGCGCGATAATAATATGGTTCGTGTTTCACGTTCTGTGCGTGATATGGCTTATCGTGCATTAAGCGTAAAAGAAAAGTTGACTAATGAGAAAAACAGAGAACCTACGATTGATGAAATAGCCAGCCATATGGAAGTGAGGAAGGAAGATGTTGTAATGGCATTGGAAGCTATCATCGATCCAATCTCATTGTTTGAGCCGGTTTATTCAGACGGTGGCGATGCTATATTTGTTATGGATCAGGTCAGCGACGGAAGTGGCGGAGATGATTGGTTGGATGAAATATTGATTAAAGATGCTATAGAGCAATTGCCGGACAGGGAGAAGAACATCATTGAACTTCGCTTTCTTGAAGGTAAAACACAGATGGAGGTTGCGCAGGAAATCGGAATTTCACAGGCACAAGTTTCCAGGTTGGAAAAAGGCGCAATGGAACGCATCAAGGGGCAACTGTAACAGTTGCCCTGTTTTTGCATATTTTGGTATAAAAGGAGGGGCTCATATGTTGGTGAAGGTTTTGGATGAGAATCGAATTAAAATATTGATGGAAGATCAGGATGTTGATTTATATAACCTTCCTTTTGAACGTATAAACGAAGAAGAAACGGCGGTTCGATCGTTTATATATGATTTACTGGAAAAAGCACGTGAAGAGACCGGAATCGATTTGAATAATAGTAGCTTGATGGTAGAAGTGATTCCGGGAGTTTCTCGATCTTATTACATCTTGATAACAAGGATCCCCGGTGAAGGAAATGAAAAAATCGAATTCGAACATAATCTTTCTTTCGAACCTGAAATGTATTTGTTTTTAATTGATAATGGCTCTGACTTACTGTGCTTTATTAATCAGCTCAAATTATATCCACCGGAAAAAATCGAAGTTTTCTATTTTCAAAAAAAGTACTATGTGATGTTTTCATATGATCAACGACGGTTGGAATCCTACGGTTTTTCCTCTTTTCTGTTGCGACTGGAAGAATTCGGCAAACGGTGTCGGTTTCATTCCATAAATATCGGATTGCTTCGGGAATGGGGCGAACAAATTGATGTCCTCGATTTATAGAAAAAAGCAGCGTTATTACGCTGCTTTTTTCTATTTAAAACTATCTTTTCCGTTGTAAGAGCCACCATACCCTAAAACACGTTCAATTCCTAAAAGCCGATTATATTTGGATACACGTTCACTTCTGGCCGGCGCTCCTGTTTTGATTTGCCCGGCATTAACTGCAACTGCCAGGTCTGCAATAAAGGGGTCTGCAGTCTCTCCGCTTCTATGAGAAATAATTGTTTTGAATCCGGAATCTTTTGCAAATTGAATCGTTTCAAGCGTTTCGGTTAAGGTTCCGATTTGATTTGGCTTGATCAGAATTGCATTTCCACTTTTTTGCGATACACCTGTTTTGAGACGTGTTTTGTTGGTTGTATAAAGATCGTCACCTACGATTTGGATATTAATTTTTTGGTAGATTTCTGTAAATCCTTCAAAATCATTTTCGCCCAAAGGGTCTTCGATGGAAATGATTGGATATTTTTGGGTCAATTGATCAAAGTATTCAATTAATTCACTCTTTGTGAAAACCTTTTTATTTTTGGGCTGCAAATATCCCTCCGGAACGACCCACTCGCTGGCGGCGGCATCCAATGCGATTGCGATATCGTTTCCGGGGTTCAACCCGGTTCGCTTAAT
>JAZOXD010000104.1:0-3702 GCA_045659565.1 Eubacteriales bacterium
TCGCTGACCTCCTGCAGGCGGATGGGGCGATCCTCGGGATGTTCGTTGAAGAGGCTCCATTCAATATGGACCCGGTATTCCTCCGCCTCCTTCAGGTCGGCGGGGGCGGTCTGTCCGTTGACGGTATAGCGTAGCTTGACGTTGCCGCTTTCGGTGGCATAAAAACGATTGTTCAAAAGGGCATCCAAAAAGGCTTCCTTGGATTTTTCCGGCGCCATCAAAATGGTTTTGGCCCGCATCCGGTCAAAGCCCCAGTTGGGCCCGTGGCAATCGCTGGCTCCGGTGGCAGAGACCCGGAAGCCGCAATCCAAGGCTACGGAATAGGCTAACTCGTGCAGGCAGTTGGAGCTGCGGTCGGAACCGTCGCCCATCTCCACTCCCCGGAACAGCTGCTTCATTTTGGGGGTGTTGTTTTTGTGGAAGCAAAAATTCCAAACGCCGTTTTTATCGAAACCCACGATCTGGGGATGGGCAAAAACGCAAACCGCATAGGGGCTGGTGTTGTAGGCGGTCAGAAAATCCGGCCAGTTGGTGCTTTGGATAAAATTATCCGTATTCACACAAACCATCTCGCCGGAATTCTTCCGGGTCAGGCCGTAGCGGTCTTTTTCGATAAAAGTGACCTCTGATTCACTGCCCGGGAACATAATGAATTCCATGGGATGGGCGGCCTCGGTCTCGCTGAAGCCCCGGAAGAAGTCCCGGGGGTTGGTTACCTCGGCGTGATCGCTGATCACACCGAACTCCAGCCGTTTTTCGGCCTTCATTTTTTGTACGTAATCGGTGAGCCCGGACATATCCAAGGGGAAGGTGACCGGATCGTGATCCTTGGAGGTGTGGCAATGGAAATCGCCGAAATAATAGTTCAGCTCATCCTCGGAGGTGGCTTTTTTCATAGCTCGTGCCGAAACGGCACAGCGGTAGACTTGCCCTTCGTAGGTGGCGGTCACGGTGGCTTCCCCGGGGGCGACCAGGGTCAGGAGTACGCCGTAATTAAAACTGTAGGGAACCTGGCCCTTGAAGGAACGGGCGGTCACACAGTCCCCCTCCACGGACCATTGGATCTCTGCATCGGTCAGATCCTTGTCGCCCTCTAACCAAAGGGGTAAAACGTCCCCCTGAAAGGATTCGATTTTTGTTTTGGAAAGTTTAAAAGCCATCCGAATGCTCCTTTCGCAATTTCTACCTGCATTATAACAATCTTTTTCGGCAATTGCAAGGCGGTTTTGCGACACTTTTTTGCCTTTCTCTTGAAATTAATGCCCATGCAAGGTAGACTTTTTGAAATTTATGGTGTATAATATAGCAAATTCCTGAAAAAGAGGTAAGAACTATGAAAAATATTGCAGTAATCGGTTACGGCGGCCAGGGGGCTTGGCATTGCGGCCAGATCCTGAAGAGTGACGTTTGCACTTTGGCCGGTACATATGATCTGAAGGAAGCCCGTCGCGCTGCGGCAGAAGCCAACGGCATCAAGGTTTATCCTTCCAACGAAGCCATCTTTGCAGATCCCGCCGTGGATGCCGTGGTGGTTGCCACCCCTAACGACGTACACGAAGCCCTGGTTATCCAAGGCCTGGAAGCCGGGAAAAACGTAATTTGTGAAAAGCCCGTGGAAATGAGCGTGGCTTCCGTTGATCGGATGATCGCCGCCGCAAACAAGGCGGGGAAACTGTTTACTGTTCATCATAACCGTCGCTGGGACGTAGACTTTCTGGCGATGAAACAACTGGCCGAAAGCGGCGAGATCGGCAAGGTTCTTTGCCTGGAAAGCCGTGTGCACGGTTCCCGCGGCATCCCCAGCGACTGGCGGGGTGAAAAGGAACACGGCGGCGGGATGATCCTGGACTGGGGGATTCATCTCATCGACCAGATTTTGCAGATCTTCAAGCAAAAGATTGTGAAGGTGTTCTGCACCTGTTCCCATTATACCAACGACGAAGTAGACGACGGCTTCAAACTGGAACTCTATTTTGAAGACGGCGCCACCGCCCACGTGGAACTGGGCACCTATAACTTTATCGCTATGCCCCGTTTCTATATGCAGGCCAAGGATGGCTCCGCTTTGATTACCGATTGGCAGCATCAATGCCACGTGGCCAAACTGACCCGCTGGATCGAAAAGGACGTTACTCCCGTACAGAACGCCGCCGGTATCACTAAGACCATGGCGCCTCGGGATTCCCTGACTCTGGACGAATACGATCTGCCCATCCCCAAGAGTGACGTACACGATTTTTATCGCAACGTTTGCTTGGCGATGGACGGCAAGGCCGAACAGTTGGTGAAGCATTGCGAAATTCGTCGGGTAATGCAGGTAGTGGAAGCCGCCTTCCTTTCCGACGAAAAGAAGCAGGTTTTGGATGTAGAAATCTGAGTTTGAGTAAAATTTTTTCATAACAAAAGCCCCCGTAATCGGGGGCTTTCATTTTCAAAGAGATAGTATCTGAAGAAATTGGATTTGGAGAGGAATAAATGAATTTTACGGAAATTGCAACAAACCGACAATCCTGCCGAAAATATGATAAACAGAGGGTGGTGGAGCCCGAAAAGTTACAGTCGGTTTTAGAAGCCGCCCGCCTGGCCCCCTCTGCCTGCAACGGCCAACCCTATCGGCTCACCGTTTGCCAAGGGGAGGCCGCTAAAGAGGCTGCCAAAGCGGTGCAGGGGATGGGAATGAACGGTTTTGCTGACCAGGCGCCGATCCTGATTGTGATCAGCGAGGAACCCTATGTGCGAACTGCCGCCGTGGGGGCGAAGTTGAAGAAAAACGATTATCGTTCTATTGATATCGGCATCGTGGCCGCTTATCTTACCGCCGAAGCCGCCGCCCAAGGGTTGGGCACTTGCATTTTAGGTTGGCTGGATGATCAAAAACTTCGCAACCTTTGCGGGTTGGAATCGCCCGTTCGGTTGGTGATTACCCTGGGCTACCCGATGGAAGGGGATCCCTTGCGGGGGAAAAAGCGGAAATCCATGGAGGATCTGGTTCAGTTCAGGGGTTAAGGCCGCTTTTTGTAATAAAGAACAAATCAGCCCTCGGGGAAAGTTTATCTTCCTCGAGGGCTGTTGCTATTTAAAACCTTTTTGCAGACGAAGGGGATTCCGAGTTTCAGAAGAAGAACCGCGGCACCCGTCCGCCTATTCCACAGACGATTTCGTAATTGATGGTGTCCGCCCAGCGTGCCACTTCCTCCACGGGCAGGCCCGGGCCGAACAAGGTGACCTGATCCCCCATTTTTGCTTGGGGAATATCGGTAACGTCCACACAGAACTGATCCATACATACTCTGCCCAGGATGGGGGCTTTTTGGCCGTGGATCAGCACGTAACCTCGATTGGAAAGTAAGCGGGGGTAGCCATCGGCATAGCCTGCGGAAACGGTGGCTACGCGGCGGGGCTCACGGGCCTGATAAGTGCGCCCGTAGCTGACGGTTTCTTCCGCCCGCAGATCTTTGACCATAGAGATTACGGAATAAAAACTCATTGCAGGGGCGAAATCGTCAGACAGCCGTACTTCTTCCGAAGGGGCCAGGCCGTAAAGAATGATCCCCGCCCGAACCACGTCCGTTACCCCTTGGGGCAGGGTGAAGATGGCGGCGGAATTACTGCAATGTTTATAGGTGAAGGTTGCGCCTTCTTTTTCCAAAAAGTCTACCCCGTGGGCAAACCGTTGGGCTTGAAGGGCGGTGAAGGCGGTAT
>JAZOXD010000105.1:0-3268 GCA_045659565.1 Eubacteriales bacterium
TTTGTTTTTTCGCTCCACCTGTCCGGACGGCTCCCCTTGGGGCAAGGAGAGCGAATAGCCCGTAACCAACCGTTCCGGTGTGGTGTCCAGAACCGCGGCAAACCGTTGGATCTTCTTATGAGACACATCGTTTTCGCCGGATTCGATCTTGGCGATGGTGGAGCGGGAACGATAGCCCATGGCATCTGCCAGCTCCTGCTGGGACATACGGAGCTCGTATCTTCGTTTTTTGATATTTGATCCAATGCTCATTTTTTTACCTCTTTTCCTTTATGTGTATATTATAAATCACTATTTGGTGATTATCAATGGTGATTTTGTGGATTATCGGTTTTTTTGTTGACAAAATGGTGATTTTTTAATATGATTAGGGCGCAATATCATTGATAAAGGATGTGTATTATGAAAGCGATTATTTTCAATTCCGGCCTTGGTAACCGAATGGGTGATTTCACCAAAAGCAATCATAAATCCATGGCCCGCCTGAAGAATGGGGAAACCATTTTTCACCGCCAGTTGCGGATTTTGGGCGCCGAAGGGATCCGGGACTTTATTATTACCACCGGCCCCTTTGAGGAACAATTGAAAAAAGAGGCGGAAGATTTCCCCGATTATCACTTCACCTTTGTGCGGAACGAAATCTACGATCAGACAAATTATATTTATTCCATGTATCTGGCCCGGGAGTATCTGGACGATGATATGTTGTTTTTCCACGGAGATCTGGTGTTCAACCGCAAACTGATTCACGATGTGATCCACTGTGGGGACAAAAATACCGCCACCGTCAATTTCAAAAAAGCCTTGCCCGAAAAGGATTTCAAGGGGCGGGTGCAGGATGGCAAAGTGGTGGAGGTTTCCATCAAGATCTTTGACGAAGATTGCTTTGCCTTCCAGCCCTTCTATAAGTTGGAAAAGGCCGCCGTTTCCGCCTGGGTGGGCAAGGTGGTGGAATTCATCCACAAGGGCGAGGATAAATGGTATGCAGAAAACGCCCTGAACGAGATCTTCCCCGCCCTGAACGTGCGGGTGTTCCCCTACGAAGATTATTATATTGACGAAATCGACAATCTGGAAGATCACGCCCGGGTAACCGCCGAGATCCTGCCCTTTGACGAAGCAGAAGAGGAAACCTGATATGGGTAAAAATACATACGGCTATTCCCCGGCGGATTATAAAAAATTTATGTCCTATGCCTGGAAGATGCTTTTGAGCTTTGGCCTGACCTATCTGTTTTTCTATAACGGCCGCCAAAACATCAACCTGGTGATGACCCAAATGGCAGAGGGGCTGGGCCCCACCACCGCCGCCATGGGCGTGGTGTCCTCGGCGCTGTTTTGGTGTTATGCCTTTGGCCAGTTGATTAATGGACGGCTGGGCGCCTATTTCGGCTATAAACGGTTTATGATGTTCGGGGTGTTATCCTCGGCGGTTTTGAATGTTTTGATCTCTTTTCAGCATTCCATTCCGGTGATTGCCGTCCTTTGGGGTCTTAACGGTTTTTGCCAATCCATGGTCTGGTCCAACGGATTGGGTGTTTTAAATAAATGGTGGCCCAAGAAAAAGCGTGGCTTTGCCTCGGGGTTGGCCACCGCCTTTTCAGGCATCGCCCAGGTGGTAACCTACCTGACCATCCTGCTCTGTCTGGGTTGGAACCCGGAATGGAGCTGGCGAGCCGCCTTCCGCTATCCCATGATCCCTATGGTTCTGATGCTGATCGCCTTCGCCTTCCTCTTCAAGGAAAAGCCGGAGGATGTGGGACTTGCCCCCTTTGAGGAAGAGGACCAGACGGCCGCCGCACGGGATGAGGCTCTCAGTGCGGAAATAGAAAAAAAGGGCTTTTTCTATCCCTATAAAGTGTTGTTCAGCGAGCCCAAGGTGATCATTTTCTGTCTGATCTCTGCCATTGCAGGGGTGGGACGCTACGGATTGCTCACCTGGGTGCCCACCTATTTTACCGAATCCCTGGGCCTTTCCATCAAGGAAGGGATCTTCAGTTCCATTCTGTTGCCCTTTGGCCAAGCCTGTGCTATGTTTGTTTTTCCGTTGATCACCGATAAGCTCTTCAAGGGCAAGCGGGAGCCCATGCTGATTCTGGCTTCCATCGTGACCTTCTGCGCCATGATCACCTTCCCCTTTATCAAGACCCAGCTTCCCGCCTCCATTATGTTGCTGGTTGTGGGCATTTCCGGGATGGTGACCGGGGTGATCTGGGCCATAGCCGGCGATATGGGCGGCCGGGCCTTTTCTTCCACCATTGTGGGGGTTTTGGACTGGTCCGTTTATATGGGTGCCGCCATTCAGGCCTCCATCTTCGGCTTTGTGAAAGATACCTTTGGGTGGCCTGCCATCTTCATCACCATCGGTTGCCTTTATGTGATTATGCTGGTTTTGACCCTGCTGGCCCGAAAAATGAAGATGAAAAATTTATAATATATGAACCGGCGGAGCAGAAATGCTCCGCCGGTTTGACATTTTTCACTCATGAGAGTATAATAAAAGTTAATGATTACAAATAGAAAGGATCGTTATTATGCTATACATTGATCCGGGCACAGGGAGTATGCTCTTTACCGTTTTGCTGGGCTTGATCGGCGCAGCGGTTTATTCCCTGCGAATGCTGTTTATAAAACTTCGATTTAAAATGAGCGGCGGGAAAGCCGATGTCAGCGCCCAAAAGATCCCCTTGGCCATCTTTGCGGATGATAAGCGCTATTGGAGCATCTTTGCGCCCATCTGCCGGGAACTGGACCGGCGGGGCATCGATGTGGTTTATATGCCCGCCTCCCCCGATGACCCGGGGCTGAAAAACCCCTATGAACACGTAAAGGCGGAGTTTATCGGTGCCGGCAACAAGGCCTTTTCCAAACTGAATTTTCTAAACGCCACCCTTCTTTTTTCCACCACCCCCGGTCTGGATGTTTACCAATGGAAGCGTTCCAAACATGTAGATTATTATGTACATATCTTCCACACCGCCGGCGAAGTGACCCGTTACCGGATGTTCGGCATCGATTATTACGATGCTTTAATGATCGCCGGCGACCATCAGGAACGAGACATCCGGGAGATTGAAGCTTTGCGGGAACTGCCCCCCAAGGAGCTGGTGACCGTCGGAATTCCCTTTATGGATGAAATGGCCGCCCGTCTGGCTGCGGAAGGCCCTGCGCCGACACATCCCCGCACCGTATTGCTGGCCCCCACCTGGGGCCCCAGCGCCATCTTCAGTATCCACGGCGGCAAGATCATTGAAAAGCTGCTGCAAAC
>JAZOXD010000106.1:0-6895 GCA_045659565.1 Eubacteriales bacterium
TTTTTGAGGATTTTCAAGTACTTTTTTAAAAAAGTTCCTTGAACGGGGGTTGGGGCGGTGCCCCAACTTATTGTTTCATTAAAATCTTTACGCCATCCTTGCCATCTTCCAAAACCACGCCCATTTCCGCTAACTGATTGCGGATCTCGTCGGCTTTGGCAAAATCCTTGGCCGCCCGGGCGGCGGTGCGGGCATCCACCAGTTCTTGGATCTCGGCGGGGATCTCGGCCTGCTGTCCGCCGGTCAGAATGTTCAGAACTCCGGTCAGTTCCCCAAAGAGCGCCTTCATTTCATTCAGAAAAGCGGGGGAGTGGCTCTCGGCCAACTGGGTGTTGATCCAGCGGGCCAGATCATAAATCACGCTCAGAGCATCGGCAGTGTTCAGATCGTCATCCATCTTCTCCAGGAACCGATCCTTAAAGCCGGGCAGCTCCTTCAAAAGTTCTTCCTCAGCGGCGGTCAACTCTCCGGAAGCAGTCTTTAAAGCATATTCCAGATTGTTCTTGGTGGTGTAAAGCCGTTGCAGGCCGGCCTTGGCCGCTTCCAGAACATCCTTACTATAGTTAATAGGGCTTCTGTAGTGAGAAGAGAGCATAAAGAGTCGGATGGTCTCATAGCCATAGGCCTCTGCCGCATCCCGTACGGTGAAGAAATTACCGGCGGATTTACTCATCTTTTTGTTATCCACATTGATATGGCCGTTATGGAGCCAATAATGAGCGAATTCACAGCCATTGGCGGCTTCACTCTGGGCAATCTCATTTTCGTGGTGGGGGAAGATCAGATCCACGCCGCCGCAATGGATGTCAATGGTCTTGCCCAAAAACTTGCAGGCCATGGCAGAGCATTCAATGTGCCAACCGGGCCGGCCCATCCCCCAGGGGGATTCCCAAGCGGGCTCGCCGGGCTTGGCAGCTTTCCAAACGGCAAAATCCATGGGATCTTCCTTCAGATCGTTCACGTCGATCCGGGCGCCGCTTTCCAACTGATCCATAGGCAGATGGGAAAGCTTGCCGTAGCCGTTGAACTTTTTGGTAGAATAGAAAACATCCCCACCGGATTCATAGGCAAAGCCCTTTTCGATCAGGTTTTCAATAATCTTGATGATATCGCCGATGCAATGGGTGGCCCGGGGATGGATGGTGGCCTTGCCCACACCCAAACCTTGGGCGTCGGTGTAATATTCGCCGATGTAGCGGTCGCCCAGTTCAGCCAAGGTAACGCCTTCTTCGTTAGCCTTTTTAATCATTTTATCGTCCACATCGGTAAAATTCTGAACGAACTTTACCTTATAGCCCCGG
The DNA here is from genome assembly GCA_045659565.1 of Eubacteriales bacterium. Classification (GTDB taxonomy): domain Bacteria; phylum Bacillota; class Clostridia; order Oscillospirales; family QAKW01; genus QAKW01. The sequence continues at coordinate 1,302 of JAZOXD010000106.1, forward strand.
TATTCAAAATAACGGCGGAGCACGTCAAAGGTGATAAAGGGACGGGCGTTGCCGATGTGGAAAAAGTTATAAACGGTGGGGCCGCAGGCATACATTAAAACCTTGCCCGGAGTGATGGGCTTGAATTCTTCCTTTTGGCGGGTCAGGGTGTTGTAAAGTTTCATTTTTCTTCGATCTCCTTTATTTTCTTTTCTAATTCACGCACCTTGGCGGTGAGCATACAAAGCTCCTGTACCAAGGGGTCGGGGATGTGTACCTGGTCCATTTGTTCCACCTTCTGGCCGTTCTGGCGGATCACCCGTGCGGGCACGCCAACGGCGGTGGAATGAGGGGGGATGGGATCCAGAACAACGGCGTTGGCCGCGATCTTGCTGTGATCCCCAATGGTGAAGGGCCCTAAAATTTTAGCACCGCTTCCCACCATCACATTGTTGCCTAAGGTGGGGTGTCGCTTGCCGGTGTCCTTGCCGGTGCCGCCCAGGGTCACCCCTTGGTAGATCAGGCAATTGTCACCGATCACCGCTGTTTCGCCAATGACGATGCCGGTGCCGTGGTCAATACAAAGGCCCTTGCCGATCTGCGCCGCCGGATGGATCTCCACTCCGGTGCGGAACTTGGCCCGCTGAGATACCCATCGCGCCAAAAAATAGTGCTTGCGGGTATAAAGCCAATGGGCCAGCCGATAATATAAAACAGCGTGAAAGCCGTTGTATAGAAAAAAGATCTCCGCCTTGCTTCGGGCGGCGGGATCTCTGGCCTTAAAGGCCTCCAGATCTTCTCGGATTTGTTTAAACATAAATAGCCTCCAGATAAAATAAAAAACGCCCCATTGCAACAATTGCAACAGAGGCGTCTAAAAACACATAACGCGGTTCCACTCCGGTTTATCACTCAAAAGCTCCGTTAACGGGGAGACACCCGCCCCTCACTCCTGCAAGGGGACTACACCGCAAAGCGCACACTTGGGAATTCTTTGATCCTGAAGGGCTTTCAGCCGGTGACCCTTCTTCTCTGTCAGGTAAAAAATTCTTACTATTTTTGCGGGAAACAAACTGTTTAGTTTATTATATGATAGTTTCCCGAAAAAAGCAAGTTTTTTCTTGTAACAAAAAATTTTTTGGTTTTTTTTAGTTTTTTTCCATTTTCTTCATAGATTTTTCATTAAGATAGGGTATAATAGAGGCATAGTAAATCAGGAGGGAACTCTTATGAACGAATTTGAATATAATTTTGATCCCATGACCGGCGAGCCCATCCGCAAGCCTGTTCCGGAAGAAGCACCGGCAGAACAACCGGCCGATCCCTTTGCGGAAGCCGCCGCTGCGGCCGAAGAATTTGCGGCTGAAGAATTTGTGGCCGAGGCCTCTGCAGAGGAACCTGCCGCCGATCCTTTTGCCAATAGCAATCCTTATCCCACCTCGGAACAACCGATGTACCACTATGCTTATCAGCCTCCCAAGCCCAAAAAGGAGGTCAAGCCCTTGACCATGAAGCATCTGGTGGCGGGGGTGGCTATTTCAGCGGTGATTGCCCTGGTGCTGGGCCTGGTCGGCGGCTTTGCGGGCGCCCGCTTTTTTGGCGGCAGCGCTGTGGTTCCGTCCGGCACTGCGGTTATCTATAAAACCACTAAGCTGAAGGATGAAAACGGCAATAATGTGAAAGAAGCCCTTTCGGTGGAAGAGGTGGCCGCCTTGGTGAAAACCAGCGTGGTGGAGATTACCACTGAGCAGATCGTTACCGGTTCTTTTATGCAGCAATACATCAGCGAAGGCGCCGGCAGCGGTGTGATCATCACCGCCGATGGTTATATCGTGACCAATCATCACGTAATTGATGGCGCGACTAATATTAAAGTTCGCCTCTCCGACGGTACCGAACTGGCCGCCAAACTCATCGCCTCCGATTCCAAAAGCGATCTGGCGGTGATCAAGGTGGAAACCACCAATCTGACCCCCGCCGCCTTTGGCTCTTCCAAGGAACTGCAGGTAGGTGAAACCGTTGTAGCCGTGGGTAACCCCCTGGGTGAATTGGGCGGAACAGTAACTCAAGGGATTATCAGCGCCCTGGAACGCACCACGACCGTGGAAAATGTGTCGATGAGTCTGCTCCAGACCGATACCGCCATCAATCCCGGTAACTCCGGCGGCGGCCTCTTTAACACCAGCGGTCAGCTGATCGGCGTGGTCAATGCCAAGGCCGCCGGTGCCGAGATCGAGGGTCTGGGTTTTGCCATCCCCATCGATACGGCCGATGTGGTGATCAAGGATCTGATCAGCTTGGGCTATGTTTCCGGCCGTGTGAACCCCGGTTTTGAATATGTGGAGATCAACGATGCCATGACTGCCATGATGTATCGGGTCAGCGAATTGGGGCTTTATATCAAGTCGGTGCAAAAAGGCTCCGATGCTGAAACCGCCGGCTTCCAAAGTGGTGATTACGTGGTTTCTGTGGACGGCACTAAGGTAACCACCGCCGCCGAAGCAAACGCCCTTGTAGATGGTAAAAAGCCCGGCGAAACTGCCACCTTTGTGATTAAGCGGGGCGGAACAGAACAAACCGTCACCGTTACCCTTACTGAATATAAACCCGCCGAACAAAAGAAAAACGATGTTACCGCTATGTTCCCCTTCGGGCAATAAAAAGATCCGCGATGCAAAAGTGCATCGCGGATCTTTTTTAATCGTTGATTTCCAATTCAAATTGGGTCTTCAATAACCCTTCCCGCACTCCGGGCAGGGTTACTTTTTTAAAGGAAAGCCTTCCACGGCGGTGTAACTCGGTCATGGTCGCCCATAAAACGGCATTTTTCTCGGTGCAGTCTGCGGGGGCAAATAACTCCACAAAGGCTTTCGAATAAGGGCGGGCTTGCTCCTTAATCTGCTGGGGTACCTTTTCATAGGCGGCATGAATGATCTCGGGGGTAATGGGTGCCACCGTAATGGGGGGATTGGGCATTTTCTTCACGGTAAACCCATCCTTGGTTACGTTGCCCGTGGCCAACGCAGGAAGCAGATGATAGCGCTCGGTATGATCAGCAAAAGCCAAGGGAACGGTGGCCAGACAGGCACCGTGGTCCGCAAACCCTATGAACATCGGGAAGTTCAGACGGCACCAACTGATGGCCTCCGGCTCAAAAACCGAAAGCAGTAATACCATATTTTCGCCCCCTATCTCCTCATAACTTTTTTCCAAAGCCAGGGTGGGTGAAAGGCCCTCGTCTATGATCTTGCGGCTTACGTTCTGGCAAATAATGTCCGAAGTATGATACATATTCATTGCGTCGTCACATTGGCACAGATGCTTGGGATTGCCGTCGTAAACCCCTGCGCTGTTCAACTCGTATCCTGCGGCAAGTAACTCTCGTAATTTAAGGGGGAACTGCCGTTGATTCCGTGCTTCGCCACAGCCTGCCATCCCGTTCAGTACCATAGCGGTTTTGATTTCTCCGTCCCGTTGACAGATAAAAGGATGGGCCCAGTTATCTCCGTTGTGCCCACCGGGGGTACGGCTGTGGATAATACCGATGTTGCCCGGCAGATCCATTGCATCTGTTTCCGCCAAAAGCCGATCTAAATTTCCCGCCAATTTGCGGTAATGAATTTTTCCTTCGTGCATCGTGGTAATGCCGGTGTAGCATCCCGCATCAATCCCCTCGGTTTTGCGCAGCATCTCAATAATGAGAGGGGCTGCTCTTTTAGTTCCGTTGTATCCTGCTATAATGCACATTTTTATCTCCCTGTTCTTTCTTACTTAAAAAATAAACCGGAAGCAAAATGCTTCCGGTAATGCATGAATTATTCTTCTGCCGGAATCTCCCGGGCCAAATTATAATTGGAATAGCGCAGATCCTCGGTTACCTCTTTGATCACTCGGATAAAGGGCGGAAGGGTGAATTCCTCACATTCGCTGGTCAGTTCAATTTCCATCAGCGCCTGATTGCTCCAGAAGGGGAAGATGTCGATTTCAAAGGTATGGCCATTATAAGGTAGGCAGTAGCGTTGCTTATGAAGGGTCTGCCGACGGGGATCCCGGGCATTCAGTCGGCGGTTGTATTCCTCCTCGGTCAACTCCCGCTCGATCTCCATTCTGCGCATACTGGTCACACTGCGCTTGGCGGTTTCGGTGAAAGAAATTTCGCCGCGTTCCTCGGAACGGCGCACCCGAACAGAGCCTTCCATTGCAACAAGGTAAGTTTGAGAAATACTGATTACCCGATTACATAAACCCGAAAGACTCAATAGATCCGGCTTGCGGATCAGATATTTACGCTCGATCTCATACGGCGGCATACTTTCACCCCACAATCAACTATATTATAAAGGTAAAATCAAGAAAAATCAAGCGAAAACAAAAAAATTGAAAGTTTTTGGAGTTTCCCAAGAACCTTTTTTCAAAAAAGGTTCTTGGGAGGGGGTTGGGCTTACGCTTACGCCCTAATCCTTACTCGTTGTTTTTTCCGGGGGCTCCGCAGCATTTTTTGTATTTTTTGCCGCTTCCGCAGGGACAGGGCTCGTTGGGGCCAACCTTCTGTCCTACTTTGACCGGAGCTTTTTTGGGGGTGGTGCCGTCGCTCCCTCGGGAGGTTCCTGTCTCCTTGGCAACGGCTTCCCGCTTCACTTCCTCTTCCTTGCGAACCCGCAGGCTAAAGAGGCCGCGAATGGTATCTTCCTTGATATTTTCAATCATCGCATCAAAAATATCATAACTTTGGAACTTGAATTCAGTCACGGGATCCCGCTGACCGTAGGCCTCCAGGCCAATGCCCTGGCGCAGATCGTCCATATTGTCGATATGGGCCATCCAGTTGCGGTCCACACTGCGAAGCATTACTACCCGTTCGGCCTCACGCATCATTTCTGCGCCCAGTTCCTCTTCCTTGGCGGCATAGGCTGCTTTGGCCTTTTCCTGAACCTGATCTTCGATCTCGTCTGCGCTCATATTGATCAGCTCATCTTCGGGATATTGCAAATCCTCCGGCGACAGTATAATGCTGTCCAGATTCTGGTGCAATTCCACAAAATTCCAGGCGGCGGTATCTTCACCGGCCACACAGCGGCTGACTTCGTTGTGCACAAAATCCCCAAGCATTTTGGCAATGGTCTCGGTCAGATCCATATTGTCCAACACTTGGGCACGCTGTTCGTAAATCAGCTCCCGCTGCTTGTTCATTACGTCGTCGTATTCCAACACGTGTTTTCTGCGGGCAAAGTTATTGCTTTCTACCCGTTCCTGGCTCTTTTCAATCACACCGGTCAGGATCTTGGCCTCAATGGGCATATCCTCGGGCATTCGCAGGGTGCTCATCATGGTGTTCACCCGCTCGCCGCCAAAGAGCCGCATCAGGTCATCCTCCAGGGAGAGATAGAACTTGGTGGAGCCGGGATCCCCCTGCCGGGCGGCGCGGCCCCGCAGTTGGTTATCAATACGGCGGGATTCGTGGCGCTCGGTGCCTAAGATAAAGAGACCGCCTGCCTGCCGTACCCGCTCGGCTTCTTCCTTGATCTTTTCTTTATGGGCAGCCAAAGATTCCTGGTAATATTTCCGGGCTTCCAAAATCGTCTCGTCCTGCGTTTCTGCATAGCCGGTGGCGTCGG
>JAZOXD010000107.1:0-5393 GCA_045659565.1 Eubacteriales bacterium
GGGGAAGGCCAGAACGTTGTTGATCTGGTTGGGGAAGTCGGAACGTCCGGTACCGACAACACGAGCTCCTGCGGCCTTAGCCTTATCGGGCATAATTTCGGGAGTGGGGTTGGCCATGGGGAAGACGATGGCGTCCTTCGCCATGGACTGAACCATTTCTTCGCTGACGATATTGGGAGCGGATACGCCGATGAATACATCAGCACCCTTCATGGCATCGGCCAAGGTGCCCATCTGATGCTCCAGATTGGTCACTTCTGCCATTTCGGCATGGGCTTCGTTCAGTTCGGGCATACCCTTGCAGATAATACCGAAGCGATCCACCATGGTCAGGTGCTTCACGCCCATGTTCAGAAGATGCTTACCGATGGCGATACCGGCAGAACCGGCGCCGTTGATAACAACCTTTACGTTGCTGATCTCTTTCTTAACCACCTTCAAAGCATTGATCAAAGCAGCAGCCACCACGATAGCGGTGCCGTGCTGGTCATCGTGGAATACGGGAATATCGCAGATCTCTTTCAGACGACGTTCTACCTCGAAGCAGCGGGGAGCGCTGATATCTTCCAGGTTGATACCGCCGAAGCTGCCGGAGATCAGATAGATGGTGCGAACCAGTTCATCCACATCCTTGCTGCGGATGCAGATGGGGAAAGCGTCTACGTCAGCAAAGGCCTTGAACAGAGCGGCCTTACCTTCCATAACGGGCATACCTGCTTCGGGGCCGATATCACCCAGGCCCAGGATAGCGGTACCGTCGGTAATAACGGCTACCATATTGTTACGGCGGGTGAGCTCATAGCTCTTGTTATAATCGTCCCGGATCACACAGCAAGCCTCGGCTACACCGGGGGTGTAGGCCAGGGACAGGTCTTCACGGGTTTCGATGGGGCAACGGGTGGTTACTTCGATCTTCCCGTTCCATTCATAGTGTTTCTTTAAAGATTCTTGTCTGATATCCATAGTTTATTCCTCCCAAGGGAACACGTACTGGGTCAGACCCAGTTCGTCCCGAACAGCATTCATTTCAGCCTGAACAGATTCGTTGATGGGCACACCGTCTTTACGGGCCAGACGAACCAGATGCTCCTTCTCGCCGGCGGTATAAATGCGCTCTGCATCGGGAGCCTTCTTGGAGGCGCGAACGGCACGGAGGATGTCGCCGGACTTCTTACGGCAAACGTCTTCGCCCATAAAGTGATCGGTATCAATGGCGATGAAGAAGTGACCCAAACGGAAGGGAACCTTATTGCCGTTCTCATCCAGACCGGTCAGAACCTTACCGTAGCTACCGTCCTGCAGAACGGCGGAAAGCAGTTCAACGAACATTGCGTAGCCGTAACCCTTGTAACCGCATTGCTCTTCACCGGGGCCGCCCAGGGTGCAAAGAGCAGCCTCGCCGCGAGCCATGGTCTTCAGAGCATCGGCAGAGGTGCCTTCGTAAGCCTTACCGTCCACACCGATCAGGGCGCCCTTGGGGGCATCCTTACCGATACGGGCATAATACTCCAGCTTACCGTTCTGATAGGTGGAGGAAGCGCCGTCGAAGTTAAAGTCGAAATCCTCGTCGGTGGGAACGCCCAGGGTCAAAGGATTGGTACCGAACATACCCTCTACACCGAAGGTAGGAGCAACGGTGGGGCGGGCATTGGTACCGGTCAGGCCGACACAGCCTGCTTTGGCGGCCATAGAAGTATAGTAACCAGCAATACCGTAGTGGCAGGAGTTACGAACAACGACCATACCCATACCGTATTCCTTAGCCTTGGCAATGGCCATGCTCATTGCCTTATGACCGATCACCTGACCCATACCGTCGTGACCGTCTACCACAGCGGTGGTGGGGGTTTCTTTGATGATTTCAAAGTTGGTTACAGGATTCTGGATCCCGGCTTTGATCCGGTCCAGATAAACGGGCTTAAAGCGGTTTACACCGTGGGATTCGATGCCGCGCTTATCGGATTCCAGCAAAACGTCTACCACGATCTTGGCATCTTCTTCGGGAACACCGTAGCCCTTGAATGCATCGATGGCGAAATTGGTGATCATTTCCCAATTGACAATGTTGTTTTTAGCCATTTGAAAGGCCCTCCTAAAAAATTTTTTACTGCCAAGGCGCAAAAAAAGCGCGCAACAAGCCAAGACCCCGGTGGAGCCATCTTGTTACGCACTCTCAAAACTCTCTTGTGCAGTTATTTACGGTCTCATTATAACATACTCAAAAAAATTGTCAATCAATTTTTTACAAAAAATTATAGGCAATACACGATGATGCCCACGTACTGCAACAGGCTGCCCATCACCACGAACAGGTGGAACACCGAATGCATATACCTTAAGGGCCGTTTGCCGTGACCGCCGATGCCGTAAAATAGGGCACCCACCGTATAGGAGATCCCCCCGGCCAGCACCCAGCCGAAGCCGGCAGGGGTCAGCGCCCGGATGGCATAGCTGCCGGTGAAGACCACGCACCAGCCCATCAGCATATAAAGGATCATGGACAGAACCTTATAGCGCTTCAGATCGATGGCGTTGAACACCACCCCCAGCACTGCCAACCCCCAGACGAAGCCAAAGACACACCAGGCCAGCACCGGGTTTTCCCGCATCATCCCGGTGAAGACGATAGGAGTATAGGTACCGGCGATCAGAATATAGATGGTACAATGGTCGATGATCTGGAACACCTTTTTTGCTGTAGGGGGTTTCAGGCCGTGGTAAATACTGGACATACTGTACAGCACCACCATAGAGCAGCCGTAAATAAAGGCGCCCACGATCCCAAAGGCGCTGCCGCTCAAAAAGGCCTTAATAACGCAGGTGGCCAGGATCAGGATCCCGAAGCCGCCACCCACAATGTGGGACACCATATTAAAAATCTCCTCGCCCCGGGTATAGTCCGGCAGCAGGCGATCCTTGAGTTTGATCCGCTTCATAACGCTCTCCTTTTTCAGAACTATTTATATTATATGATATCCAAAAGGGAACTGTCAAAAAACCAAAAACACCGAAAACCCGCTTCATTGCTTGATTTTCGGTGTTTTTGTTTTCTTAAATTTCTTTAAGGATCCGGAATTTGTTAAATTTCGTTAATCTTGAGTGTCATATAGGATCTTATCCATATTCCGGCGACCGATCTTGCAGGAAAGGAACCGATCCGGCCGGACGCCATCGGCAGAGAGATAGGTCACGTGGATCACCCTTTGGGGCGTTGCAGGCAATTCCCCTTCCCCCAACTCGATCAACCGGGTGGCAGCCTCGTAATAAGAGATCCGCTGCTTTTGGGCATAGTTATGGAGACTTTTTCCCAGGTCCGAAGGAACCCCCTGGAGTTCGTAATCAAAGGTGCTGAGATCCAATGGGGGATCCCCCATAAAGCAGCTAAAGGGATAATAGCAAAAGATCTTCAATGAAACGATGGTTTGCCCGTCCTTTTCGGTTTGCGACCAGGCGGCCAGCCGACCCATAGGAACGTCCTTTCGCCTCGTTGGGGTCACCGGCAGCCAATCCTCCTCCGTTGAAAAGGAGCAACCGAAATACCGATCGGCCACCGTTTTTACCTCATTTGCATCGATTAACGTCTGAGAACCGTCCTGCAGAACCTTGCCCCGATCTAAAAAAAGTGTATATTGGATCAGTGCCTCTTGGGTCAGGTCGTCGGGGCTTTCAAATTCCGGCATTTGATCCAACCGATAAAGGGGTAAAAGATCCGCAAAGCGATTGCGCTGACTTTCGGTCAGGGCGGGATCCCATTCCAGGTTTTCCGCCATGGGGCTCAGGGGATCGTTGGTATCGGGGCTCGTTATCTCCACGGTACCGATTCCTTGCTGAACGGTGGCACAGGAGCAGAGGAACAAAGCGACCACCAACAGCATCGATAGCATCCGCTTCATTCTATCCCCTCCCTTTTTATTTCAAAGAGAATTCGCCCAGTTTGGTGGAAAGGATATATTCATCCTTGAATTCCCGCAGGCGGGCCATATGGGGTTGTTCGATATGTACCTGTTGATGCTTCAGGGATTCCCAGGCTTCGATGAGGAGAAGTTCGTTAGGATCTTTTTCGGAATAGTAGTAATCGTATTGATAGCAACCGTCTTCCTTACGAACAGCATCCACGATCCCTTCCTTTTTGGCTCGTTCCACAAATTCTTCCCGCTTACCGGGGACGCAATTGAATACAACGTAGATGGTATACATAAAAACTTCCTCCTTAGGGTAGAGCGAATAATTCGAACACCGTTTTAAAAAGGTGGATTTTCACTCAACCTGTGTTAAAATACTCGTTAATCCGGCAGGATTAACTGCGTTTTGTGCCTTGGTTGAGAAAAAATCCGCTCTTTTTAAAATCCTTAACCCCAAAGGGAGCAGTTTTTGTGGGATTTTTTCTCAATTTGGGCGAAAGCAGGCTGCCGCCTGGTGAGAACAAATTGGGGAAAAGCGCCGAAATATACCCCTTTGGGGCGGGTTCGGGTTATTTGCTCTACCCTATATTAACCAGTAACCTCAGCAATTTTCTTCTTTTTATATTGGCTCATAAACCAATACATCGCCGTGTTCATATCCATTTGGTGGCCGCCGTCGAAGATCTCTAAAAACACCCGGCTTTGAGGGTATTTTTCCATCAGCATACCGTAAAGCTCCAGGCTATGGGATACGGGTACGACGGGATCGTATTTACCGTGAAAGATCTTCAGGTTGGCCTTGGCAATGGTATCCAAGTAATTTACGGGAGAGCGCTTGAGCAATTCCGCCTCTTCTTCCCCGCAGCAGGCGAAAACCTTGGGGCGGTAGCTTTGGTTCTGATCTGCCCATTTACGCAGATCCGTGATAGGAACACCTGCGCCGATGGCCTTGAACCGTTCGGGATAAAGACCCGCCATCAATAAAGCCATATGTCCGCCCCCGCTATAGCCCAGCAAAAAGACGTTTTCGGCATCCACGTCGTAGTGAGCCAGCACGTAGTCCACCGCATCCATTATATCCTGCTTAGCCAGTGAAGAGCCGCAAGCCTCGTCACAGCGGGGATTTTGAGGTTTATTGGCGCCCCGGAATTCCGGCAGCAGCAGATTAAAATCATATTCCTCGGCTACAGGAAGCATCCGTTTGATCTGATTAAACCGATCAAAACTCCAGGTATGGAGCCCCACCAGCAGGGGGCGGTTTTTGTTGGGAGAAGCATAGAACAACGACGGCTCCATGGAGCCGTCCATTGTAGAGGGGATTAAAAGTTCGATCTGATCCATGAAAATCTTCCTTCCTTGATTATAAATTTAAAAACGCCCGCATTGCCGCCGCAACAGACGAACGGATATGGGGAAAGATCGGGCCGTTGCCGTAAAGGGCAACGATCTTTTCATCGGAGAGTTCTTGATTTTCAAGAATCAATTCTTTCA
>JAZOXD010000108.1:0-2082 GCA_045659565.1 Eubacteriales bacterium
CGGCGTGATCGTTGCTATGACCAATGGCTTTAAGCGAGGCGTATTTTCCAACGAGGCCGGCTTGGGCTCCTCTGTTATGGTTCACTCTAACTCCAGCGTAAAAGAGCCTGTGAAGCAGGGTATGTGGGGTATCTTCGAAGTATTTGCCGATACCATGGTGGTTTGCACCATGACCGCTTTGGTGGTGCTCACCTCCGGCGGTTTGACCACCGGCGTTTTCAACATTGAAACCGGTGAGCTGGCCGCAGGCCTGACCGACGCCACTTTGGTGGGCGGCGCCTTCAATGCTGTTTTCTCCTGGGGCGATATCGGCCAAAAGTTCGTGGCCATTGCCATGTTCCTCTTTGCCTTTACCACCATTCTGGGCTGGTCCCATTACGGCTCCAAGGCCTGGGAATATCTCTTTGGCGCAAAGACCACCATTATCTTCCGCATTATCCACGTTTGCACCGTAATCTTCGGTGCGATCCTTTCCTCTTCCCTGGCTTGGGACATCTCTGATACCTTCAACGGATTGATGATGATCCCCAACCTGATCGGTGTTCTGTTTATGATCCCCTTGGTTGTGAAGATCACCAAGAACTATTTGGACAGAAAAGTGAAGGGCAAGGATGTGAAGCCCATTTATTCCTTTGATCCCAAGATCCAGGCAGAAGAAGAAGCCCGGATTGAAGAAGAATAAAAGACAGCAAAAAGCGAGAGTTCATTTGAACTCTCGCTTTTTTATAGACTGCAAAAATTTATTTATTTCGCTGCCCTTTTAAGGGATGGGGTAAATTCCATTTATAGAGAGTGGCCAAGATGCGGAGCAGGAAGGTGAGCAGGATCCCCGCCAGAGAGGCAATGATATCATTGAGCCCGGCCAAATGCAGAAGATAATAGACCAAGGCGCCCTCCAAAGCGGCGATGGCATAGATCCGTTTATTCAGAACAAAGGGGATCTCTTTGAGCATCAGATCCCGCAGAAGTCCGCCGCCGATGGCGGTTAACATCCCCATGGTCAACACCAAAAACCAAAACTTCCCATACCCTGCGCCAATGGTCACCTGCGCCCCCGTTACGGCAAAAGCGCCCAGCCCCAGGGCATCGAAGATATTATTGATGCGCTCGATCAAATCTTCGTTTTTAAAATAGCGTTCCTGCAAACTGCGGGCCACAAGGAACACCACCAAAGCGGCCAGAAAGCCAGCTAGTAGCATCCAATAGTTGGTGAAGAGCAGGGGCGGCGTTTGCCCCAAAAGGGTATCCCGCAGCATTCCGCCCCCAAAGGCGGTGATCAAGGCCAAAAAGATCACCCCGAACAGATCCATATTCTTTTTAACGGATACCATTGCCCCCGAAACGGAAAAGGCAACCACACCCAACAGTTCCAAAATAATAAATAATACGTTCATATTTTCTTAGATAACGACCCCTTTTTGCAACATAATATTGGCATAAACAGCAGTCTCGGAGGTGGCGATAATGGCGTAGGCCTTTTTGGCCTCCTCATAAAAAGCAAAGCGTTCCACCTCTGCAAAGGCATCGGCGCCCCGGGGATCCTCCTTGGCTACCAATTCTTTATAAACCTCCCAAATGGGCGTTTTGGCCGGGTCGCCCGGCATAACCTGCATCAGGGAGACCGGCTTTTCCACGTAAGTATCCAACGGAAACACCGTCAGAATAGCCTCCAGGAGCTCCGGCACCCCGTGCCCGTCGGCACGGATCACGATGGCATTTTTACCCATAGATTCTGCGGGGAAATTGCCGTCTGCAATGACGATCTTATCGCTATGCCCCATCTCACACAGTACCTTTAACAGTTCCGGCGAAAGAATGGGAGAAATTCCTTTTAACATTTTTATAGGCCTCCTTGAATGAGATAGCACAACCATTATATCATAACTAATTTGAAATATCAATCTATGACGTTTTTGCCGTTTTACACATAATAACCGTAATAATAAATATCCCCCCGTATAACGGGGGGTATTTCATTTTCGGGCATAGCCCTAATACTACTGGCTGCGCACAAGTGCGCTTTTGGTTGGCCTGCCAGCCGAGCAATTGTTACTTACTACCCATAAATGGGTCCCGTGGGTC
>JAZOXD010000109.1:0-2127 GCA_045659565.1 Eubacteriales bacterium
TGGATGTGGATCAGATCGCAGATGACGCAGCCAAAAGCCACGCCAATTCTGCCGCCGCTCGGGAGGAACTGATCAATTCCATTGCTATCCCCGTCAGCAAGGCGGTCTGTAAGGCAGTTGCTCTGATCGGCTTGTTTGTGATCTTCTTCATTTTGGTCTTTGTAGCCAGCCGCCTTTTGGATGCTGTATTTCAGGTGCTGCCCTTTGCCAAATCCGTCAATAAAAGCGGTGGTTTTGTGCTGGGCCTGATCCGGGGTCTCCTGCTGGTGCTGATCTTCAGCGCCGTGGTGTATGGCCTTGCAGCCGGTAATATAATAATTAACACCCAGCAGGTGGAAAAAACCTATCTGCTCAAATGGATCAATACGGTCAACCCTATTCTCACTCTGTTTAAATAAGGAACTAAATGATGCTTTGTGTAAAATGTAAAAAAAGAACCGCAGTGGTTTTCATCAGCCGGATGGATGGCAACAATAAGCCCGTCAACGAGGGCTATTGCCTGAAATGCGCCAAGGATATGGGCGTTCCCCAGGTCAACGAGATGATCAAGGGGATGGGGCTCACCGATGAAGATATCGACCAATTTTCCGAAGAATTCGATAATATGACCGAGGAACTGGGCTTGGATAACGATGGCCTGGATTCTCCTACGGCCCCCACCATGCCACCTTTCTTCAATAAACTGATGAATAGCTTTCAACAGCAAATGAAGGCTGCCGGCGAAGAAGAGCCGTCAGAAGATGCCGCCCCCTCCGCTCCCCGCAGAGAGAAAAAGGCGGATAAAAAACGCAAAATGCTGGAACAATTCGGCACTAATCTGACCACCAAGGCCAAAAACGGCCAGTTGGATCCCGTGGTGGGTCGGGATGCGGAACTGAACCGGGTGATCCGGATCCTGAACCGCAGAACGAAAAATAATCCTTGCCTGATCGGCGAACCCGGCGTGGGCAAAACCGCCATTGCCGAAGAATTGGCCAGCCGGATCGCTCGTGGGGATGTTCCCGCCAAATTGCTGGATAAAGAGGTCTATTTGCTGGACCTGACTGCATTGGTGGCCGGCACCCAATTCCGGGGCCAGTTCGAAAGCCGTATCAAAGGCCTCATTGCTGAGGTTAAGGCTTTGGGTAATATTATTCTGGTAATTGATGAGATTCATAATCTGGTGGGTGCAGGGGAGAGCGAAGGCTCCATGAACGCCGCCAACATTATGAAGCCCGCCCTTTCCCGGGGCGAGATCCAGGTCATTGGTGCCACCACCCTGAAGGAATACCGTAAATATATTGAAAAAGATGCCGCTTTGGAGCGTCGCTTCCAGCCGGTGATGGTGGACGAACCCACTGTGGAAGATACCATCGCCATTTTGAAGGCTTTACGGCCTCGGTACAGCGAATACCATCAGGTACAGATTTCCGATCAACTGCTGGTGCAGGCGGCCCAGCTTTCCGAACGATATATCACCGACCGCTTCCTGCCGGATAAGGCCATCGATCTTTTGGACGAAGCCTGCTCCGGTGCCTCTTTGGAAAATGTGGCTCGCAACGAAAAAATCAAGATCGATCGCCGCCTGACCGCCATCGAGGCGGAACTTAATGCCATCAGCGAAGAAGAGCAGGGGGAAGAAACCTATCGTAAGATCGCCGAACTGAAAAGCGAAAAAAGCCAGCTGGAGGCCACCTTGGGCGGCTTGGGCGATGCTGATGAGGCTCACCTGAATTTTGAACATCTGGCCTATGTGTTGGAACTTTGGACCGGCATCCCCGCCTCCAAGATCAAGCAACAGGAATTTGAAAAACTGAACCAATTGGATGATACCCTCCGTAGCCGGATCGTGGGTCAGGACGAAGCCATCGATAGCGTGGTCCGGGCCATCAAGCGCCGTCGGGTAGGGGTTTCTTTGTCCCATAGCCCCGCTTCCTTTATTTTCACCGGCCCCACCGGTGTGGGTAAAACCGAACTGGTGCGCCAGTTGTCCATGGCTCTTTTTGATAGCGTGGAGGCTTTGATCCGGGTGGATATGAGCGAATATATGGAAAAGCATTCCGTTTCCAAGCTGATCGGTGCCCCTCCGGGATATGTGGGCTATGATGATGCGGGTCAGCTGACCGAAAAGGTTCGCCGCAAGCCCTA
>JAZOXD010000110.1:0-1501 GCA_045659565.1 Eubacteriales bacterium
CAACGCCCTGGCCTGTATCGCTCCGACACAATACGCCAGCGACTCCGCCGTTACCCAGGCGGCGTTGCTGAACTCCCTGGACCTTTCGCCGCTGGACCTGCTTTTGAGCATAACCAAGACCTTCGGCCTTATGTGGCTGCAAGACAACCGGGCCCAGGCGGTGAGCCTTCTGCAAAGGACGGCGTTTTATACCGGCGAAGTGAGCGACATCCATAACCGGATAGATTATTCCAAAGGCGTGAAGGTCCGCCCGGTTTCCGCAGAGAGCAACATCTACACCCTGGAAAACGAATACCCGGAAACGGACCTTTCCAAAGCCTACGAAAGCGACTACGGAAGGACTTACGGCGGTATCCGTTTAAGCGTGGGTTATGAGTTCGGGGAAAAGGCGGTGGAGCTGATGGAAAAGAACGAACTGAAAGGCTATGTGGACGGAGCTTTGAGCGGTGCAGGGTACTGGGATTTCACGAACGCCGCCGGACACCTTCCGAGTTCCATTTCGGACGGGATGAAAGTAACCTACTACCATACCGAAGGGGGCGAAACGACCACGAAGGACGCCGAATATAATTTATTCAATGTTACGGCGGTAACGAAATACAACTCGCCGGCCCTGGGCGTTGCCTGCCTGAGCGATGACGGCGAGGAAAAGGCGGTGGAAGTGGCCCCGGCCCTTGTCCTGTTCGGGGGCGGACAGCTGGGCGGACAAAATTTCCTGAGCGATGATATAACGGCGATGGAAACTTTGAACGGCGGCCCTTGCTGGATTTGGGATAACAGCCGCACCCCGGCGAGGATTCCGCAGTTCAGGCGAGTGGAAACGATCAACGGCGTAACCTATTCCCTGGACTTCGGAACGCCGAAGATGGCGTACTATATCCCGGAAGTGAGCCTGGCACCGGACCAGGCGGTTTATGCCCGGTTCTGGGAAAAGTACCTTACTGACTTCCTGAGCCGGGATACAAAGAAGGCGGAATGTTATGTGGTATTTCCGCCACATCTGGATATACGCCAGGAAATGCGGAAATTCTACCTGTTTGACCGCACCCTTTGGGTTTTGAACAAGGTAACGGATTACGATGCCACGAAAACGCAGAGCGTAAAATGCGAGTTTATAAGGGTTTCAAATAGTGCTAACTACTTAAATTACTAAAATAATGGCCGAAACAAAGAAAACAGTTCTGGAAGTAGATACCAGCGACAGCGTTTTAAGTATTGCGAAGCTCCGGAAGGAAATAAGGGAGCTCCAGGACGCTATGCTGAACCTGAAAGAAGGCAGCGATGAATATAACGCCGCCGCCAAAAGGATTTACGATAACCAGCAGCAGATTGCAAAGGTTATGACGGCATCCAAAGGCCAGGTGGCCGCCGCCGAGGGTTCATTCAACGCCCTGAACCCCAAGCTCCGCCAGCTGAAAGAAGAATGGAAGGCGACCGCCGATTCTAACGAAAGGAACAGGCTTACCGGCGACATAAAAAAGGTAAAAGCCGAAATAAATAC
>JAZOXD010000111.1:0-6170 GCA_045659565.1 Eubacteriales bacterium
AGCCATTTTCTATACCCTCGCACGATTCCTGTTTGTTTACTTCAAGAACAGCGTTTTGCGTTTGAAGTAGCTGCCACTTTTCGTACTCACTTTTATAAGCAGTTTTTAAGGTGTCAAACTTTTTCTCACCATCAGCGAGAATTTCTCTGACCTTTTTCTCAGCTTCTTCAATCTTTTTAGCGCACTCTTTTTCTGTATCTTCCTTCATATATGAGATTTCACGTAAATAAAGATCGGCGGTCATTTGAGCAGTAGAAAATACATTGGTTACCGTCATAGCTGCATCGGCAATTGAACCGGCTGTAGAAATACGAATTCGTTTATCCTGAAGTTCGTTTTTAGGCGACTCTATTTCTTCTTGCATTTCCTGTTCGTTCTTCTTTAACTGGTAGATTATATCAACCAGTTCTCGACGACTTAAACGCTTTAATTCTTTGCTTACCATACGTTAGCCTCCTCGTAATCAAGGCTTTTGCCGGCTATTGATACGGTTTCACATTGTCTATGCGGCTTCTTACCGCCGGTGCATCGTTCGTACTCAACACTCAAAATGGTTTTAAGCGTATGCACAGCATGTTCGTCAAGAGCGGCAAGCATTGTACAAATCTCGTAACAATGTTCATTAAACAAAGTTAGATCCACATCATATGCCTGCTTCAGGTTGAGCCAATTACAAATCTTAATAACCGTTTCGTAAGATGTTCCACCAATCCCTTTAGACAATGCATTAGAAAGCGTGCTATACGGAATCCCACACCTTTCAGAGAATTGACGCACACTTTTATATTGTTTTTTGATTTCAGTTTTAATAAGTTGTGTTATATGATCCAATCTGAAATCCTTCCTTTCTGCACTTTTCGACACTTTACCATTTTTGATTATAACACCATAAAACAATGATTACAATGATTTTTAACGGAATTTGGTGAATTTTTTGCCAAAAAAGCGCCGGAAGAATCTAATTCATCTGTCGCTTTACGTATGATGCACATATACGATAAACCCCGTATAAAAACCTCCCCCGAGGATGGATAACTCCATACTCAGGGGTGTACTTTTAAGTGGGTTGGGAGCGCGATTTAACGGCACCTATGAGGTCGGGGATTGTCTACGCTATTATATAGTTGAAATGTGCCTGAATACATGGTATGATAAATTAATTAACAAGTATCAAGATACCATAAGGGAATTTTCAAATTACCAAATTTCAATTTAACTGAGATTAGAAACGTTATGAAAGCATTAGACAACATCGAATTTAAAAAATACAAGGTTGAGACACAAGAAAAATGAGGCAAAACCGATGCATATAAAGAACATGCCGAACGGACCAAAAACTACGCCAAACACAAGTGGAATGACCTTGCCGAAAGCATGGACCGAATGATGGCAGAGTTTGCGGTGTGCATGGGAAAGGCGCGCAGATAGACAGTTCCGCCGTTTTCTTTAATGCGGTTAATGAATTTTGGGTCACCTCGAAAGATACAACGTGGTCATCAACACAATGCCAAAACTTGACCGGCACAGGATAGCAGGCGGCCTTTTGATTGCGGGCAGGATTAAAGCCGGTGATCTTTTTCTCATCGTAAACATATTCGCCTGTTTCGTCTTGTTCCAGTTTATAGATCTTCCCCAACGCTTCTTTGGAGAGCCCCTTTGACCAGGGATGCAGCCGCTGAGCACAAGGTTTGTACTGCTGATGCCACCCATATTATTGTAAAACGAAGAAAAAATGAGGGGCATTCTATGCTGGTCCCCGCAGGTTCTTTTTGGGTGCTGGTGCAGGCCTCTTTGAGGCACAGTTATGCGATTAAGCCGGACGACGATTTCCGGATGGTGGTCCTTATCGTAAAATCATTTTATAGGAGCTGATTCCATGACCGAGTTTGACCGCGAAAAATTAGCCAACTACCAAGAAAAATACATCAGCATCGGCATTACCCGGGCGGGGGAGCGCTATAACAGTTTTGCCATCCCCTGGGAATCCTCGGCCAATGCCTTTAATATGCGAACGCCGGATATTTTTATGGAACCGGCGGATCTGGAAAAGGGCTTTCTGACGGAACTGAACCAAACAAAAATTATTGACGGTTGCTATATTTTCTGCCCTTTGGAGGATTATTCCTTTTTGAAAGAACTGACCCGGCTGAAGGACTTAAGCATTTATCACGCTGAAAAATTCATCGATTTTTCCTTCTGGCGGGAACTTACGGATTGCCGGTTGGTTTTTTTACATCAAGGCCAATTGCCCTGTATTGATCCGCCCCGGCTCAAGATCGGGATGCCATCATTGGCCCTTTATGATTGCGAAATCGCAGATCTTTCCAACCTGGAGGGGGAGGAGCGCCTGTTCTATGAGCTGATCGTAGCCAACCCCAAAAAGCGGAACGAGCGAAAACGCTGGGAAAATGTCAGAGCTTTGACCAAGCGTTATTATGATTGGAAGCCCTGAAACTTCAACTGTTTAAAAAGGAAAAAACATGGACACCGTATTATTTCCAGAACCGAAGACGGTCCCTTTCGCTACCAAGCCTGGGCCCCGTCCCCATCGATTGGGACCATGGGTCCCCCACCTCGGTGGAATTGAAAAACAGGGACATTCTGACCGTCTTTTACCAAAAATGCCCCGGAGACGAATTTCACTCGATCCATTCCGTCCGGTGGAACCTGAACGAAGTAGAATGACCGCAAAAATAAAATGCATAAAAAAGTATCTGATGAAAATCAGATACTTTTTGCTTTATATTTCGGTATTCCCGGGGTCAGCCCGGTTTTTTCCTTTAATAATTTATATAAGACTGCTGAAGCCTGCCTGCTTGGTTTCTGACGGAAAATGCATCGCACCGTCCAACCGGCTTTGGTTATAAAAATTGTCAATTTGAAAAAATTTAATTTTTTTCAAAAAAAGTCTTGACTTTTACTACTAAAAGTGTTAAAGTCTAAAACAAATAAAGCGTCAAAAACTTACAGAACAAAAGGAGACTAAAAAAATGAACGCTAAAAGATTGATTGCGGCTTTGGCCGTTATTGCAATGATCATCACCGGTTGTCTTTCCCTGACATCCTGCGGGAAGGTGGACGACGATGCCTATAATGTTGGTATCCTGCAATTGGTTCAGCATGAAGCGCTGGATGCCGCCACCAAAGGCTTTAAACAAGCTTTGATCGATAAGCTGGGTGATAAAGTTACCTTCGACGAGAAGAACGCCAGCGGCGATTCCGCCAACTGCACCACCATCGCCACCGGCTTTGTTTCCGATCAGGTGGACTTGATTATGGCCAATGCCCCCGCCCCCCTGCAAGCCGCCGCTGCCGCCACCGCCGATATCCCCGTGCTGGGCACCTCTGTTACCGATTATGCCTCCGCTTTAGAGATTGATGACTGGACCGGCACCGTGGGCACCAACGTTTCCGGTGCTTCTGACCTGGCTCCTCTGGATCAGCAGGCTGCCATGATCAGCGAACTGTTCCCCAATGCCAAAAAGATTGGCTTGCTCTATTGCACCACCGAGCCCAACTCTGTATACCAGTGCACCAAAATTGAAGAATTCCTGAAGGCAAAGAATCTGGAAGTGAAATGGTTCGGCTTCACCGATACCAACGACGTTGCTTCCGTTACCCAATCTGCCTGCGATTTTGCAGATGTAATCTATATCCCCACCGATAATACCGCCGCTTCCAACACCGAAGCCATCGCAAACGTTGTTCTGCCCGCTAAGGTTCCCGTTGTTGCCGGTGAATCCGGTATCTGCAAGGGCTGCGGCGTTGCAACCTTAAGCATCGATTACTACGATATGGGTTATGCCACCGGCGAAATGGCTTACAAGATCCTGGTGGAAGGCGCCGATGTGAAGACTATGCCCGTACAGACTGTTACCGAAGTAACCAAAATGTATAATGCAGCCAACTGCACCGCTCTGGGCATTACTCCTCCCGCCGGTTATACCGCTATTGAAGGCTAAAAAACACAAAAGTTGCGAGGTTATCCCTCGCAACTTTTTTATTTGCGGAAAACACTTGACTTTTAGCACTAAAAGTGTTAAAGTGTAAAAAGGATAAAGAACCTTAAGGAGAAATAGAAAAATGAACACCAAAAGATTGATTGCGGCTTTAGCCGCTTTTACTATGCTGATCACCGGTTGCCTTTCCCTAAGTTCCTGCGGAACAGTGGACGACGGTTCCTATAAAATCGGCATCGTGCAATTGGTGCAGCACGAAGCGCTGGACTCCGCCACCAAGGGCTTCAAGCAGGCCCTGATCGATAAATTAGGCGATCAGGTTACCTTTGATGAAAAGAACGCCTCCGGCGATTCCGCCAACTGCACCACCATTGCCACCGGATTTGTTTCCGATCAGGTGGACTTGATTGTGGCCACTGCCACCGCCGCTTTGCAGGCCGCGGCTGCCGCCACCGCCACCATCCCCGTTTTGGGCACCTCCATTACCGATTATGCCACCGCTTTGGAGATCGATAATTGGACCGGCACCGTGGGCACCAACATTTCCGGTGCCTCTGATCTGGCGCCTTTGGATCAGCAAGCAGAGATGATCGTGGAGCTGTTCCCTGCCGCCAAAAAGATCGCCCTGCTCTATTGCACCACCGAGCCCAACTCCATCTATCAATGCACCAAGATGGATGAATTCCTGAAGGCAAAGAATCTGGAAGTGAAATGGTTCGGCTTCACCGATACCAATGATGTTTCTTCTGTTACCCAATCCGCCTGCGACTATGCAGATGTGATCTATATCCCCACCGATAATACCGCCGCTTCCAACAGCGAAGCCATTGCCAATGTGGTGTTGCCCGCCAAAGTACCGGTAATCACCGGCGAAGTGGGCCCCTGCAAGGGTTGCGGCGTTGCCACTTTGAGCATCGATTATTATGATATGGGCTATGCCACCGGCGAAATGGCTTATAAGATCCTGGTGGAGGGGGCTGATGTTTCCAAGATGCCCGTTCAAACGGTTGAAAAGGTAACTAAAATGTATAATGCAGCCAACTGCACTGCCTTGGGTGTAACCGTTCCCGAAGGCTATACCGTGATTGAATAAAAAATAAATTTTACCCGGAGGAATTCCAATGGCAATCCTACAATACTTTCTTGAATTTTTCGGTGACCTGTTCCGTTCCATGCCCGGCGCTGTAAACCAGGGCGTGATTTGGGGCATTATGGCCATCGGCGTATATATCACCTACCGCATCCTGGATGTGGCCGACCTGACCGTGGATGGCTCCATTGCCACCGGCGGCGCCATTTGCGTTTTGCTCACTCTGAACGGCGTGCCGGTCTGGGTTTCCATGATCTGTGCGATCATCGCAGGGATGCTGGCCGGCTTAGTGACCGGTGTTTTACATACCCTTTGCGGAATCCCCGCCATTCTGGCCGGTATTCTGACTCAGCTGGCCCTTTATTCCGTCAATCTGCACATTATGGGTTGGGGCACCGGTAACGGCCGGGCCAACCTGCCCATCAGCGTAGATAAATACGATATTTTGGTTTCTTCCCGCTATGTTTCTGATTTAAGCCTGAAGAATCCCCTGATCGTTCTGGTGCTGGTTTCCATCATCATTATCGCCCTGCTTTATTGGTTCTTCGGTACCGAGATCGGTTGTTCCCTGCGGGCCACCGGTGCCAATCAGCAAATGGCAAGAGCTCAGGGTATCAACACGAAAAAAAGCATCATTTTGGGCCTGGTGATCTCCAACGGGATGGTTGCCCTTGCCGGCGCCCTTTTGAGCCAATACCAGGGCTTTTCCGATATCAATATGGGCCGGGGCGCCATCGTAATTGGCCTGGCCGCAGTGATCATCGGTGAAGTTCTCTTTAGTAAGATCTTCCGCAACTTCTCCTTGAAGCTGTTGGCCTGCATCATCGGCGGCGTAATCTATTATGCTGTGATTCAGGTTGTACTGCGGATGGGTCTTCCCACCGATGACCTGAAGTTGCTCACCGCCGCAGTGGTTGGCATCTTCCTGGCAGTTCCCTATTGGAAAAGCACCGCCATCAAGCGGAATACGAAAAAGGAGGGCAAAGCAAAATGCTGAAAATTCAAGATGTGACCCAGATTTTTAACCCCGGTACCATCAACGAAAAGGTTGCCCTCAACGGCCTGAACCTTCACCTGAAGGAAGGCGATTTCTGCACGGTAATCGGCGGTAACGGCGCCGG
>JAZOXD010000112.1:0-1771 GCA_045659565.1 Eubacteriales bacterium
GACCGTGGGCGGGGCAGACGTGCGTGAATACGATCTGAAAACCCTGCGGGTCGGCGTAGCAATGGTTCTGCAAAAAAACCAACTCTTTTCGGGCACTATTAAAGAGAACCTGCGTTGGGGCAACCAAGATGCCACCGATGCAGAACTGGAAGAAGCCTGCCGCCTGGCCTGCGCCGATGAATTTATTCAGGCCCTCCCCGAAAAATATGATACCTATATCGAACAGGGGGGCACTAACGTTTCCGGCGGGCAGAAACAGCGCCTTTGTATCGCCCGCGCTCTTTTGAAAAAGCCAAAGATTCTCATCCTGGATGATTCCACCAGCGCGGTGGATACCAAAACCGATGCTCTAATCCGCCGTGGCTTTAAGGAATTTATTCCCCAAACAACCAAGATCATCATTGCCCAGCGGATCGCTTCGGTGCAAGAAGCCGATCTTATCGTGGTAATGGATAACGGCTGTATCTCTGCCGTGGGCAACCACCAACAACTTCTGGCAGAAAGCAAGATCTATCGTGAGATCTACACCCAACAAACGAAAGGAGAGGATGCCGATGAAGCCCAACAATAAACAAGGCGGCGGGAATATGAAACGGATTCTTTCCCTGCTGTTTAAGGCCTACCCCGTGTTGGCGCCTGTTGCGGGCCTGTGCATCGCCTTTTCCGCCGTTACCGCCTCAATGCCTGCCGTGTTCCAACAAAAAGTTTTGGCAGATATCGGCGTCTGGTATCAAAGCGGCGATTGGGCGGGGGCTTCTAAAGTGATCCTGCCCAAGATCGCCATCCTGGCCTGCCTGTATCTTTGCTCCCTGGGGGCCATTATCCTTCAAACGCAGTTGATGGCCTATATCACCCAGGGCTTTCTTACCAAGATGCGCACCCAAATGTTCGAAAAAATGCAAAATCTCCCCATCCGCTATTTCGATACCCATAAACACGGGGATATTATGAGCCATTATACCAACGATATTGATACCCTCCGCCAGATGGTCTCCCAAACCTTGCCCACGCTGTTGCAGGCGGGGATCGTGCTGATCTCTGTGTTCAGTATTATGCTCTATTACAGCCTGTGGCTCACGTTGGTGGTGTTGCTGGGCGTGGTTCTGATGATGCTCATTACCAAAAGGGTAGGGGGCGGCTCCGCCAAATACTTCATCCGCCAACAAAAATCTATGGGTAAGGCCGAAGGCTTCGTGCAAGAAATGATGAACGGCCAAAAGGTAATCAAGGTCTTCAATCGTGAAGAACGTTGCCGTGAAGATTTCGAAGCCATTAACCGGGAACTGTTTCAGGATAATTATAAAGCCCACGCTTTTGCCAATATCCTGGGCCCCATTATTCAGAATATCGGTAATATCCTTTACGTGCTCATTGCAACGGTGGGGGGCATCCTCCTGCTGAGCGGGGCCCCCAACCCGGGCCTTTCCTCCCTGGGGGTGGGCATCACCGTGCTGACCATCGACGTGATGATCCCCTTCCTGAATATGGCCAAGCAATTTTCGGGTAACGTAAACCAATTGGCCCAACAGATCAACGCCATTGCTATGGCTTCCGCAGGGGCGGGCCGTGTATTCGCCCTGATCGACGAAACCCCCGAAACCGACGATGGTTACGTCACCCTGGTGAATGCCACCACAGATGCCAACGGGAATATTACCGAAAGTAAGAACCGCACGGGCCAATGGGCCTGGAAGCACCCCCACGGGGATGGTTCTCTCACCTATACCCCTCTCCGCGGGGATATCGTGATCGACGACGTGGAGTTCGGCTA
>JAZOXD010000113.1:0-2492 GCA_045659565.1 Eubacteriales bacterium
TTGTTTATGTGGGCGGCCTGGATAAGAACGGCAAGCCGAAGGACACCCGGACCAAAGCCCAGAAGCTGGCGATGCACCAGCTTGTTTCCGAGCTTATGGAAGAACACCCCGGAATAACCCAGATAATCGGGCACCGGGATACCAGCCCGGACCTGAACGGAAACGGCGAAGTGGAGCCGGCGGAGTGGATTAAGGCGTGTCCTTGCTTTGATGTGCGGAGCGAATTTCCGGTCGTGGTTGTAACCGCCGGAAAAGATGGCAAATAATACATAGTAATAGGGTAGTAATAGGGTAGTAATATGGAAGGAACAAGGAAAACCCATCTGGGGGCGGCGTTGCTTTTCGCCGCCGTTTCTCTGGCCGTTACCCTGATCGTCCTGCTGGCCGTGAAGCTCAGGCGGACGGAAAGGGAGCTGGACCGGTGGAAGAACGCCCCGGCGGACACGATACGGATTACAAAGGTAGATACCTTGCTTGTCGCTGATCCGGTGCCGGTTTACAAGTATATCCGGACAACGGAAAGGGTGGAAATTCCGGACACCCTGATAATGCACGACACAACGGAACGCCTTGTGTTCCTTCCGAGGGAAGCGGTGGTTTACAAGGACACGAATTACAGGGCGGTGGTTTCGGGCGTTCAGCCCCGGCTGGATTCCTTGCAGATTTTCCAAAGAACGATAACGGAAACGATTACCAGGAACATAAAGACGCCGGCCCGGTGGGGCCTGGGCGTACAGGCAGGCTTCGGATGGAACGGCAGAGAACTGAAACCATATATCGGGGCCGGAATACAATATAATCTGCTGAGCTGGTAAGATTCCGTATATTTTGCCTATATTGTACCCGGAAGGGGGCGGAAATACCCCTGATTCCGGGTTTTTGTTTCGTTTTTGGTGCTTATTTGTGCAGATAATTCCGCAACCCATTAAATTAAAGGCGGTTACAAAACAAACGAACAAATTTAATAAAAATATCTAAATCCACACTACAAGCGTACAGGACCGCCCCGGCTGTTCCGTATGCTTGTTTTTATTTGTAGGCGATTGCACCTATTTGCGGACAAAAGTTCTATATTTGTTGCGTTTTTGGTGCTCCGCTATGAAACTGGGCCAGGTACATATAAGAACCAGGAAGCTGAAAGACGGCCGCAAATCCATCTATCTGGATATTTATGCCGGCGGCGTCCGCCGTTATGAATATCTGCGTCTATACCTGAAACCGGAAACGACCTTACAGGCGAAGAACATAAACGCCGAAACGCTGAGGATTGCGGAAACGCTCAGGGCACGCCGGGCACTTGACTTGCAGGCTTCCGCCGCCGGAGTGAAACGGCCGAGCCAGGAAGATGTTTCCGCCCTGATCTGGGCTTTCGTGGACTTGCACAAGGACCGGAGCGAGGGCACTTTTGAGCTTTGGCAGGGATGGGGCCGGAAGATAGGCCGGTGGCCCGGAACGAAGGCGAAGGCTTCGGATATTTCGCCGGTCTGGTGGGCGTGTTATACCGATTGGGTAAAGGGTTCGGGCCTGGGGGAAACCACGCAGTATTTTTATCTGCAAAGGATGCGGTCCTTCCTGCGGTGGGCGGAAGAAACGGAAAAGATTGCCCGGAACCCGGCAAAGGGCTTCCGGCAAAAGGCCATCCGCACCCCGGAAAGGGTTTGGCTTACTCTGGACCAGGTGCGGAAGCTCAAAGCGGTAACGATAGGAAACAAGGACTATGAGAGGGCCTTCCTTTTCGGATGCGTGGCCGGGCTCCGGCTCAGCGATATAACCGCCCTGGACTGGGCAGACATCCAGGACGGCCGGGTGGTATTCCGCCAGAAGAAAACCGGAAAGGTGCAATATCTGGATTTGAGCCGCCAGGCTTTGGCCCTTCTGGGCGAAAGGGGCGTGGGCAAAGTGTTCAACCTTGACACCAGCCGGGCGACCTTGACAAGATACCTGAACAAATGGGCGAAGGCCGCCGGCCTGGACCTGCATATATCCTTCCATACTTCACGCCATACATTTGCCGTCCTGGCTCTGGAAAGCGGCGTGGATATTTACACTTTGAGCAAGCTTCTGGGCCATTCATCCATAACGACCACGCAAGTTTACGCCGATATTGCGGACGCAAGACGCAAGGCGGCGATGGATATGCTGCCGGAATTATAGGCGTTCAATTATAGCAAGCAGGCGGTCAATCCTTTCGTTCAGGCGTTTTATTTCGGCGTCCTTTTCCTTGATCCGTGCTTCCAGATCATCAACGGCGGTGGCGTTCTTTCCTATGCCTTCCAGGAGTTCCTGCAACTCAATCCCGGCGGCTCTGGCGATTTCATCCAGCTTGCTGAGCTTGATGCTTTTCTGGGCAAAAAGGGCATAGATGTTTTGGGTGCTGCAACCGAGCGTTTCCGCCAGGTTTTTGACCGATACGCCCTTTCCGGCAAGAAAATCCTTCAAAAAATTTCCATCCATAAGTGTTTGGTTTTAGGGTTTTTGTATATCTATTGAAA
>JAZOXD010000114.1:0-5577 GCA_045659565.1 Eubacteriales bacterium
CCACCGCCGGCCAGTTCCTTATCGGTGAACCAACCGCTGGGGGTACCACGACGACGAACGTACTGAGTCTTGGCGGCATAAATTTCGCCAAATACGCCCTTTTCAAACAGTTCGCGATAACGTTGCTGTTCGGCACCGTAGCGGGTTACAACGGCCAGCATAAACTGTACGCCTGCTTCCTTAACAGCCTTTTCCATTTCCAGGCCCTGCTCCAGGTTCGCAGCCAGGGGCTTTTCGCAAAGAATATCCTTGCCGGCCTTGGCGGCGGCGATACAAACGGGAGCGTGAGCGGCGGTATAAGTACAAATATCGATGTAATCAACGTCTACATTTTCCAGCAGTTCTTCAACGGATGCAAAATAGTTGGGGATCTTCCATTTTTCTGCAGCCTTCTTTGCACGCTCTACAACGATATCTGCGATTGCAACGACCTCTACCTTATCGGTGAGCTTTTCGTAAGCGGGCAGATGGGCGGAGCAACAAATGTTACCGGCGCCAACGATACCAACTCTCAGTTTCTTTGCCATTGTTCAGTACCACTTCCGGAACCCTTTATTTCCGGAAATTCCTTCCTTAAGGTTATATTTTGCGGGGATCCCATAGACCCCCAATCTTACCCAAATTTTAACACAGTTCAACAGAGATTGTCAAGGAATAACGGGCAAAATTATGAGTTTAATCATAGGGATACAAATTCTTTAATTTTCCCCAATAATATTTAGCCAAAAGCTCGCCGCCCTTTTCGGTCAGGTGGATCTGATCCTGCACCAGGGTGTTATCCTTAGCGATCCGATGATACCCCATCCCGGCCTCGGCGGCGCCGTTCCAGCAGGGTACCCCGTGCATTCTGCACACGGTCTCTACCGCCAGTTCCCATTTCACCCGCTTTTGACAAATTTTGCCCCAGGGGTAATACTTGGTGGAGGGCACCTTTGCGTTATACCGCCCTCGGGTTGCGATCAATACCACCACCGTGGCGTTGGTGTTTTCCAAAAGGTAGGCCAGAATCTGATTCAGATTACCGCAAAAGGTGTCGTCGCTCAGATCCGTTACCTCCCCCAGTTCCCCGTTCATATCGTTGGGGACGATCTCCACCGTGATCAGGTCGGCTTCGGCCTTGCCGTCGGAAAGGCGCATACATCTTGATTTGATGTTATCCTCCTTGTGCAGGGCGGGAATGATCCCACTGCCGCCCTTACCAAAATTATATTCAATCAGCCCGGATAATTCACACAGCTTTTCGGAATAATACCCCGTTCGGATCTTCCCGCTGCCGTCTTTCTTGTCTTTCAGGGCATTATTGGTCATAGAGGTGCCGTAACAATACCACTTTTTCCCTTGCCATTGGTTCATATAAATCATCCTTCCTCATGTAATAATACCGTTTCGTCCGTCATTCCTTTGGGCGGGAAGATTTGGTGGGGTTCTTTCTCCGTCTGCATCTGAATCAACGCAATTTTGCCGGAACCCTTCTTTTCTCTCACCTTTATTCTGTACCCATCCTTTATGGAAATGGTAACCCACAAAAGCCGTGCGTTTTCAAAATGCCTGTTTTTTATTCATCGGAATTTTCCCTGTTTACCAAGCCTATAAACAACCTGTTAATCCTCTTCATATGTTGGATAACACTTCTGAAATTTAGATATCAATTCTTCATCATCAGAAATTATAAACATACAAGAACTATCAAACGCATAAATTTCAAAGCTTGCGTATGGATGCTGCAATTTAGGTTTATCTTCGCAAGGATTATACATTCCCTCTTCTGCACTCCAAAAACAAGGCAAATCAAACTGCAGTATATCTTCCTCGCTGTAAGTAATAGGAATTGCAGAAAAAACTGCCCATATCCATTGAAAATCTTCATCCTCGAGCATCTTTATCAATTCATTTGTATTCATCAAAAGATACTCATTATTGTATACTAGCTCTTGATATTTTTCTTTTCTAGGACATGCCTCAAAATCACTTATTAACCATAAATATTGCTTATCCGCAAGTTCTAAGTCTTGTAAAATTTGTTTTAAGCATGTGTAATATTCAAAATCATGTATCGAATACAATCTTCTCATATTATCCACCTCCTAAAATTCAAACTTACTTCTTCGACAACAGAACTACCGTTTCCACGTGGTGGGTTCTGGGGAACAGATCTACGGGGGTGACACTTTGGGTTTTAAAGCCGTAGGTTTCCAGAATCTTCAGATCCCGTGCCAGGGTGGCGGGGTTACAGGAAACGTAGACCAACCGCCGCGGGGCCATCTGTTGGATGGCCCGGAGGGTCGGCTCGTCGCAGCCCTTCCGGGGCGGATCCACCAAAATCACATCAAATTGCCGGCCCTCCTCCGCGAAGCGGGCGGCGGCGGTGCCTGCATCGGCGCAGAAAAATTCCGCATTGGTCACACCGTTGCGCTTGGCGTTCTCTTTGGCGTTTTCGATGGCCTGGGGCACGATCTCCACCCCCACCAGTTCCCGGCAGTTTTCCACCAAAGAAAGGCCGATGGTGCCGATGCCGCAATAAAGATCCAACACCCGTTCATTCCCCTGCAGTTCGCAAAGGTCGATGGCCTTTTGGTAAAGAACCTCCGTTTGCCGGCGGTTCACCTGATAAAAGGACTGGGGCGCAATTTTGTAGGTTTTGCCCAGCAAGACATCCTCGATATAGCCCGGGCCCAGCACCGTTTCGGTGCGCTTACCCAGCACCACATTGGTGTTTTTATCGTTATAGTTGATTGCCACCGTTTCCACCACCGGGAACCGCTCCTTCATAAAAGAGGCATATTCCCGTTTCAAGGCAAAATCCTGCCCATTGATCACCAGACAGACCAACACCTGTTCCGTAGCCTCGCCCCGGCGCAGGTAAAGATGGCGCACCAAACCGGAATAGGTTTGTTCCTCATAAGCGGGCAGGCGGTTTTGTTCCATAAATTCCAGGGTTGCGGCCAAAAGCTCGTTAAAAAGGGTGGGCTGAATGGCGCAGGGTGCGCCGCTGACTACCCCATGGCTACCGGGGGCATAAAAGCCGCCGGTGGCCTTTCCCTTCACCTGTCGAATGGGGAACTGGGCCTTGTTGCGATATTCGGTTTGCCGATCCGCCGCCAGAATGGGGGAAACCGGCAAGTCCAAGCCGCCGATCCGCTTGATCTGATCCTGCACCCGTTGTTCCTTTAGCCGTGCTTCTTCTTCATAGGAAAGATGCCAGAAGACGCATCCGCCGCAGCGGCTTGCCAAAGGGCAGGCGGGCGCCACCCGATGGGGGGAGGGCTTCAGCACCCGGAGCAATTTTCCGTAGCCGAAGTTTTTACCGGCCTTGACCACCAGAATTTCTGCCTCTTCCCCGACAACCGTACCGGGAATAAACAGCACATAGCCTTCATACCGGGCCAGACCGAAGCCTTCGGCGGTGTAATCTTCAATGGTCACTTGCAATATTTGGTTTTTCTTCACAATCGTATTCATACCATCATTTTAACATAGTTACCGAATGTTCACAATATAATTATTTACATTTTTTGCTCCGGATGGTATACTGAAACCATCAAACGAAAAGGAGTTTCCCTTGTGAAAAAAATTGTTTCTGTTCTGGCTCTTCTTATCCTGAGTTTGGGGCTCACCGGTTGTAAAAAGGCATCCTACGCCATCAAGGTGGATGGATGGGTGATTACCGAAAACGATTACCTCCGGCAGGTGAACCTGCTGCGCAATAGTTATCTTTCCAACACCGGCGAGGAGGACTCCGTAGAGTTCTGGACCAAGGAAACGGAAGACGGCTCTACCATGACCCAGGTATTTGTGGATTATATTAACGATTATTTGATCAGCACCAAGTTGTACGCCCGCCAGTTTGATGAACTGGACCTTTCCTTTACCGCCGAAGAAGAGGAAAATATGACCCGGGCCCTTTCGGATCTTTCCACCGAGGTTGGCGGCATGAGCGCTCTGACCGAGCAGTTGGCCGCCGATGGCTACACCTATGAGGAATACCTGACCGAGGTTTATGACGCTTCCAAAAAGGCCAAGGTTCTGAACTATTATTTTGGTGAGGGCGGCGAATACGAAACCACTGACAAAGATATTAAGGATTACTATAATGTGCACAATGCCTTGGTGAAGGCCATTATCCTGATGAAATATGATCCCGACTCCGGCGAGGCCCTGGATGAGAAGACCCTGAACGAGATCAAACAAAAGGTGGAGGATGCCTACGCTTCCGCCACTAAGGAAAGCAGCACCGATTTGTTCCCGGATCTGATCTCGATGTACAGTCAGGATAAATCCACTCTGGAAAGGGGGATGGTGATCTCTGACAACGGCGAATTTGCCAAGGAGTTGACCAATGCCGCCCTGGGGCTGGAGGTTGGCGAAGTGTCCAAGCTGGAGATCGACAACGGCTATATCATCATCAAACGTTACGACGGCACCGCCGACGAGGAGTTTGACGGAGTGGCTCGTCAATCCACGCTGGAAGCCCTGCGGGCCGAGCAGATCCAAGCCTACCTGACCCAATGGCGGGAGGATGCGGATGTGAAGATCAACACCAAAATCACCAACAAATATAAACCCGAAAAATTAGTGAAAGACTAAAAAAAACCACCCGCTTGGCGGGTGGTTTTTTTATGCGGTCAACGCCGCTTCTCTTGCTTTTTCACGCTTTTTAGCGTGGATGAAATAAACAATGAGCTCGGTCGCAAAGGTCAGGCTCCAGCTGATGGGGTAAGAGAGCATAAGCCAAGGCAGGGTGTGGAACCGGGGAATTTGGAAGATGGTTAAGATCCAGCCGATCCGAAATCCGCAAACCCCAATCACTGTGATCAGCATCGCGCTGACAGAGGAACCGGAGCCTCTTAAAATGCCCGTTGTAGTTTCCATCAACCCGCAAAGGAAATAGGGAAGACAAACATACATCATCCGGATTGCCCCCCAATAGATGGATTCGGGGCTATCGGTGATATAGATGGAGAGCAGGGGTTCTGCGAACAGGTTCACCAGACCGCCCAAAACCAGGCCGGTCACCGTTACGGAACTAAAGCAAACCATCATAACTTTCTTCACCTGGTACTCTTTGTTGGCACCGATGTTCTGGCCGGTGAAGTTCAACGCCGCCTGATAGAAAGAGTTAATGGCAATATAAACGAAGCCTTCAATATTACCGGCGGCAGCACTACCGTTCAGCACGGTGGAACCAAAGCTGTTGATGGAAGATTGAATGGTTACGTTCGAGATACTGAACAGGGAACTTTGAATGCCGGCGGGCAGGCCGATATTTATAATCTTTTTCAAAGCACTCATATCGATCCGCAGCTTGCGCCAGCAAAGCTTGCAGGCATCGGTGCGCCTCATCAGGGCCAGCACCACCAAAACAGCGGAAACATATTGGCTGATAATGGTCGCCAGAGCAACGCCTGCAACGTTCATATGGAAGAAATAAACGAAGATCAGGTTCAACACCACATTGACTACACCGGCAATCGTCAGGTAGATCAAGGGGCTTTGGGTATCGCCGGCGGCCCGAAGAATAGCGGCGCCAAAATTATAGATCAAGCTGCCCAGCACACCGCAGAAATAGATGCGCATATA